>JAKBCO010000103.1 GCA_021807785.1 Pseudomonadota bacterium | reverse complement strand
GGCGTGACCTCGGTGGATTTCGGGCTGTTCGGGCGCGACCTTGCCGCCACGCTCGACAACATGCGCCGCTTCCGCGACGACGTGATGGCGAAGGTCTAGCGCCATGCGTCTCGGCATGACCCTGAAGATGGGGGGCGCACAGCCGCACCCCGACATGGAGACGGTGGCGGAGGCGGAGCGGCTGGGCTTCGATCAGGTCTGGGTGGGGGAATCCTATTCCACCGACGCCGTCTCGCCGGTCGCCTGGGTGCTGGCGCGGACCACGAAGATCAAGGCCGGCACCGGGATCATGCAGATCCCGGCGCGCACGCCGGCCTGTGCCGCGATGACGGCGATGACGCTCGCGGCGCTGTCGGGCGGGCGGTTCCTCTGCGGGGTCGGCATGTCCGGCCCGCAGGTGGTGGAGGGCTGGCACGGCGTGCGCTACGGCAAGCCGATGACCCGCACCCGCGAGTATATCGCGGTGATCCGCCAGGTGCTGGCGCGCGAGGGGGCGCTGCGCTTCGCGGGCGAGGAATACCGGATTCCCTATGCCGGCGCGGATGCCACCGGGCTCGGCAAGCCGTTGCGCTCCATCATCCATGGCGATCCGGGGCTGCCGATCTACACCGCCTCCATCACGCCCGCGGGGCTGCGTACGGCGGGGGAAGTGGCGAACGGGACCTTGCCGATCTTCTATTCGCCCGATCGGCCCGGGGTGGTGTCCGATCCGCTGCTGGAGGGGCGAAAGCGGGCGGGCCATGCCGATCTGGCCGGCTTCGATGTCGCGCCCTATGTGCGGGTGCGCATGGGCGAGGATCTTGCCGCCTGCCGCGATGCGATCCGTCCGGAACTCGCGCTCTATATCGGCGGGATGGGGGCGCGGGCGAAGAATTTCTACAACGATGTCGCCATCCGGCTGGGCTATGCGGATGCGGCGCGGACGATCCAGGATCTCTATCTGGACGGCAAGAAGGAGCAGGCGGCGGCTTCGGTGCCGGATGCGCTGATCGACGAGATCTCGCTGGTGGGCTCGGCCGCGCGCATCCGCGAGAGGCTGGCGGCGTGGCGGGACGCGGCGCGGGCGGGGCATGTCGGGACGATGGTGCTGTCGGGGGCGTCGGTGGCGGCGATGCGGGTGGTGGCGGAGGCGGTGCTGTAGCGCCGTGGGCGCCGATGAAAACGACATTGTCGCGTTGTGGATAGGACTAGGAGCCTACTGGGTGTTCATGGCGGTGGGGTTGATGCGGGGCGCTCCCGCGCGGCGCTCCGTTGCCACCCGCCTGGCCCGCGTGATGGGCGTGGTCTTTTTGTTGCTTCTGCTGGCGGATCGGGGTGGTATCGGGACCTTCGAAGCCGCGGCAGGCTCCGGTTCGGTGATCGGCGGGCTCGGCGTGGTGATTTGCGCGCTCGGCGTGGCGCTGGCGATGCGGGCGCGGATCGATCTCGGGCAGAACTGGGGTATTCCCATGTCACGCCGGGTGAACCCGGAACTGGTCATGTCCGGGCCATATCGTTTCGTGCGTCATCCGATCTATAGCGGCATCCTTCTGGCCATGATCGGCTCGGCGCTTGCGACCGGTCCGCTCTGGATCGTCGCGCTGGCGCTGGGCGGCGGCTACTTCGTGTACAGCGCGCGACGCGAGGAGGCATACATGATGGAACGATTCCCGGACCGATACCCGGCCTATCGGCAGCGGACG
Source organism: Pseudomonadota bacterium (assembly GCA_021807785.1). Lineage (GTDB taxonomy): Bacteria > Pseudomonadota > Alphaproteobacteria > Acetobacterales > Acetobacteraceae > JAJZVS01. The sequence goes on along the minus strand of JAKBCO010000103.1, from coordinate 9,196 downwards.
AAGTTGCTGATCCCGTTCGTTCTGTGAGTCACGCGCGGCCGATGCCGTTGCCCGATGTCGGGGTCGCGAAGCAGGCGATCGTTTCACCCTCCAGCACCGCCCAGGTCAGCGCCCCGCCCAGGCCGGCGCCGGTATCGAGGTTGACGCGGTGGGCGGTGATCTCGGGCGCCGGGACCGGGCTGTGGCCGTGGATCACCGCGGCGCCGAGCGCCGCCTCCGCGGTCAGGAACGGGTGGCGGATGGTGAGCAGATCGGCCCGAATCTGGCGCGCCAGCGCCACCCCGGGCCGCACCCCGGCATGGACGAACAGGTAGCCACCGGCGCGGTGCCAGAGCCGGGTCGCGCGCAGGAACGCGCGCTGCGCCGGGGGGATATGCTCGGCCCAGCGCGCGGGCGGAAGCCCGGCCGGAATCCCCCATTGCGCCAGCGCCCCAGCCCCGCCGTCGGCGCGGAAATCGGTGCCGTCCGGCGCGCTGCCGGCGAGCGCGTCCAGCAGGCGCTGGTCGTGATCGCCGCGCAGCGCCACCAGCGGCGCCGGACCTCCCGCCGCCAGCAGGTCCAGCACGCCGGCGCTGTCCGGTCCGTGGCCGATATAATCGCCCAGAAGCACGATCTCGGCGGCGGCGGGGCGGGCGCCGAGGTCGGCGGCGATGCGCGCGAACACCTCGCGCAGCGCCGCCGCCTCGCCATGCACATCGCCCACCGCATAGACCCGCCGCCCGGGCGGCAGCCAGCCGGGCGCGATGCGGCGCGCCGGCGGCGGTGCGTATTCGGCGACCTCGGGCGCCAGGCCCCGCCGGCGCCTCACCCCTGGCCGCCCGCGACCGGGGCTGATAGGCTCGCGCCCGCTGGAAGCAGGAAGCGGAGGACTACGTTGGCCATCACTTTTCCCGTCGAAGCGTCCCACATCCTGATGTTCGCGCGCGCGGTCGGCGATCCCAATCCGGTCTATAACCCTGCTTCCGCGCCGGGTGGGGTGATCGCCCCGCCCACCTTCGGCCAGGCGGTCGCGCAGTTCGACCCCGAGTATCACCTGCGCCCGAAGCCGGGCCAGCCCTGGTTCGGGTCCGGCAAGACGCCCTCCGGCGTGGACAAGGCGCCCTCGGCCGGCGGTCTTCATGCCGAACAGCATTTCGAATACCTCCGCCCGCTGCGCCCCGGCGACGTGCTGACGGTGGAGATCAAGCCCGGCGCGACGTGGGAGAAGGAGAGCAAGCGCGCCGGCAAGCTGACCTTCCGCGAACGCATCGCCGAATACCGCGACCAGACGGGGGAGCTGGTGCTGATCGCGCGCGGCGTCGGCGTGACCACCGAACGTCCCGTCGATCAGGGCTGAGAGGAGAGGCAGATGGCTTTGAGCGCCAGCCGGATCAAGCCCGGCGATACCCATAGCGAGACCGTGGTCAGCAACCTCACCCGCACGCAGATCGTGCAGTACGCGGGCGCCTCGGGCGACTACAACCCGATCCATACCGACGAGGTCTATACCACGAAAGCGGCCGGCTATCCTTCCGTGTTCGCGCACGGGATGCTGACCATGGGGCTGACCGGCAAGATGCTGACGAACTACGTGGGCGACGGGCGCCTGCTGAAGTTCGGGGTCCGCTTCACCAACCAGGTCTGGCCCGGGGATACGCTGGTCGCCACCGCGACCGTCACCGAAGTGGCCGACCTGGTGGTGAAGCTCGACGTGGTCACCACCAACCAGGACGGCAAGGACGTGGTGCGCGGCAGCGCCGAGGCGCGGATCGACCCGTGACGGAGACCCGTCCTCCGTCGGAGGCCGGGTATCGTCCTGGTCTGGCGCGCGCCGGATACCCGGCTCGCGCCCCCGGCACGGCATGAGCCTGCCGGACCCGGCCGGGGCCTCCCCGGTCATGGCGCAGTGGTTTGCCATGAAAGCGGCGCATCCCGATGCGCTGCTGTTCCTGCGCATGGGGGATTTCTACGAGCTGTTCTTCGCCGATGCCGAGGCGGCGGCGCAGGCGCTCGACATCGCGCTCACCGCGCGCGGGGAGCATGCGGGGGCGCCGATCCCGATGTGCGGGGTGCCGGTCCACGCCGCCGACGCCTATCTCGCGCGGCTGATCCGCCGCGGCTTTCGCGTCGCCGTCGGCGAGCAGATGGAGGACCCGAAGACCCGCGCCGGCAAGGGGCCGATCCGGCGCGAGGTGGTGCGGCTGGTCACCCCGGGCACCCTCACCGAGGAGACCTTGCTGGACGCGGCGCGGCCCAACCTGCTGCTGGCGCTGGCCGGGCGGGCGGGGGCGCTGGGCGCCGCCTGGCTGGATGTCTCGACCGGGGTGTTCGAGACCGCCGAGGCGGCCGACCTGCCGGCGCTGCTGGCGCGGCTGGATCCGGCCGAGATCCTGGCCCCGGCCGAGCTGGCGCTGGGGGAGTGGGAGGCGCGGCGCGGGCCAGTGGCGACGATCCCGGCCGATCCCGGGCCGCGGCTCGCCGCTGCCTTCGGCGTCGCCAGCGCCGATGCGTTCGGCAGTTTCTCCGGCCCCGAACTCGCCGCCGCCGCGGTGGCGGTGGAGTATGTGCGCCTGACCGGCGCCGGCAGCCTGCCGCGCCTGTCGCGCCCGGCCCCGCGCGGGGCGGAGGGCGTGCTGGCGATGGACCCGGCGACGCGGGCCAGCCTCGATCTGCTGCGCGATCGCGACGGCGGGGCCACCCACACCCTGCTGGGCGCGATCGACCGCAGCCTGACCGCCCCCGGGGCCCGGCTGCTGGCCGGCTGGATCGCCGCGCCCCTGACCGCGCCGGCGGCGATCGCGGCGCGGCAGGATGCCTGGTCGTGGCTCGCGGTGGCCGCCGCCGCCGTCACCCGGTTGCGCGCCACCTTGCGCTTCGTGCCGGACATGGCGCGCGCGCTGGGGCGGCTGTCGGCCGGACGCGGCGGGCCACGGGACCTGGCGGCCATCCGGGCCGGGCTGGCGGCGGCGCGCGCGGCCTCCGGCCTGCTGGCCCCGCCGCTGCCGGCGCTGCTGGCCGCCGCCGTCGCCGCGCTGGCGCCGGACCCGGCGCTGGAGGCGCGGCTGGCGGCGGCGCTGGCGGAACCGGCGCCGGCGCGGCTGGATGACGCGCCGGCGATCCGCCCGGGCTTCGATCCCGAGCTGGATGCCGAGCGGACCTTGCGCGACGGCAGCCGCCAGGTGCTGGCGCAGCTGCAACTGGATTATGCGCAGCGCTTCGGCGTCGCCAGCCTGAAGATCCGCCATCACGCCCAGCTGGGCTATGTGATGGAGGTGCCGGCCGCCGCCGCCGAGCGGCTGCGCGCGGACCCGGCGCTGAGCCTGCGCCAGTCGATGGCCAGCGCCGCCCGCTTCACCACCGGCGAACTCGCCGAGCTGGACCGCCGCATCGCCGAGGCCGGCGAGCGGGCCGCGGGGCGCGAGCGCGCGGTCTTCGCCGCCCTGGTGACCGAGACCCTGGCCCAGGGCGGGGCCATCGCCGCCGCGGCCGAGGCGCTGGCGCTGCTGGACGTAACCCAGTCGGCCGCCGCGCTCGCCGCCACCGGGCGCTGGTGCCGCCCGGCGGTGACCGATGACGAGGCGTTCCTGGCCCGCGCGGCGCGGCATCCGGTGGTGGAAGCCGCCGCCCCCGGCCCGTTCGTCGCCAATGATTGTGATCTCTCGCCGGAGCGGCGCCTGCTGCTGCTGACCGGGCCCAACATGGCCGGCAAATCCACCTTCCTGCGCCAGAACGCGCTCCTGGTGGTGCTGGCCCAGGCCGGGCTGCCGGTGCCGGCGGACAGCTTCCGGCTGGGGGTGGTGGACCGGTTGTTCTCGCGCGTCGGCGCGGCCGACGATCTGGCGCGCGGGCGATCGACCTTCATGGTGGAGATGACCGAGACGGCGGCGATCCTGCACCAGGCGGGACCGCGCTCGCTGGTGGTGGTCGATGAAATCGGCCGCGGCACCGCGACCCTGGACGGGCTAGCCATCGCCTGGGCGGTGCTGGAGGCGCTGCACGGGGCGGTGCGCTGCCGCGCCATCTTCGCCACCCATTTCCATGAACTCGCCACCCTGGCCGACCGGCTGGGGCGACTGAAACCGCACACCATGCGGGTGAAGGAGTGGAAGCGGTCGGTGGTGTTCCTCCACGAGGTGGCGGAGGGCGCGGCCGGCCGGTCCTGGGGGGTGCATGTGGCGGAGCTGGCGGGCGTGCCGGCCCCGGTGGTGCAGCGCGCCGCGGCGCTGCTGCGGGCGCTGGAGGCGGGCGGCGGCGGGATGCGCGCCGCCCCGCTGCCGCTGTTCGAGGCCGAGGCGGCGGGCGGGGAGCCGCCGCCGGCGCTGGCGGCGCTGGCGGCGCTGGAGCCGGACCGGATGTCGCCGCTGGAGGCGCTGGAGGCGGTCTATCGTCTGAAATCGCTGCTCGATGCCGGGTAGTCGGGGGGCCACGCGCCGGCAGGTCGCCACTCGGGGGCGCGCGGCCCCCCTGCTGACCGGCCGGCCGGGCCATGCCAGACTGCGCCCCATGCCGCCCGCCGACCTCCTCGCCGCCCTGGTCCGCATGGGCCTGATGGACGCCGATGCCCCGCCGCCCGCGGGCGCGCGGCTGACCGGCGGGGTCTCCTCCGACATCTGGCGCATCGATCTGCCCGCCGGCCCGGTCTGCGTGAAGCGCGCTTTGGCGAAGCTGCGCGTCGCCGCCGACTGGCGCGCCCCGGTGGCCCGCAACCGCTACGAGGCGCGCTGGATGGCGCGCGCCACCGCCGCCTGCCCCGGTCTCGCCCCGGCCCTGCTCGGCCAGGATCCGCAAGCCGGGGCGCTGGCGATGGCCTATCTGGATCCGGCGACGCACAAGCTCTGGAAGGACCAGCTCCGCGACGGGAACGCCGACCCCGGCTTCGCCGCCGCCGTCGGCGCCGCGATCGCCGCCGTCCATGCCGCCACCGCCGGCGATGCGGCGGTGGAAGCGGAGTTTCCCACCGCCGGGATTTTCCACGAGATCCGCCTCGCCCCCTATCTGCTCGCCGCCGCCGCCGCGCATCCCGACCGCGCCGCGGCGCTGACCCGGCTGGTGGAGGTCACCACCGCCACGCGGCTGGCGCTGATCCATGGCGATGTCAGCCCGAAGAACATCCTGGCCGGCCCCCGGGGCCCGGTGCTGCTGGACGCCGAATGCGCCACCTGGGGCGATCCGGCGTTCGATCTGGCGTTCTGCCTCAATCACCTGCTGCTGAAATGCCTCTGGACGCCGGCGGCGACGGCCGGGTTTCTCGCCGGCTTCGACGCACTGGCCGCCGCCTATGTCGCGCGCGTGACGTGGGAGCCGGCGGCGGCGCTGGAGGCGCGCGCAGCGGCGCTGCTGCCCGGCCTGTTCCTGGCCAGGGTGGACGGGAAATCGCCGGTCGAATACCTGACCGCCGAGACGGCGAAGGATCGGGTGCGCCGGGTCGCGCGCGCCCTGCTCGCCGCCCCGCCCACCCGGCTCGCCGCCATCCGCGCCGCCTGGGCGGCGGAACTCGCCACCACCAGGGATCTCGCATGACCGACACCGCCATCGCCTTCGTCCATGGCCGCCGCGTCTGGGACAGCCGCGGCCGACCGACCCTGGAAGCCGACGTGCTGCTGGAATGCGGGGCGGTCGGGCGGGGCATGGCGCCCGCCGGCGCCTCCACCGGGTCGGCCGAGGCGCTGGATCTGCGCGACGGCGGCGCCGCGTTCGGCGGGTACGACGTGACCGACGCGCTGGAGCAGGTGAACACCGCGATCGCCGCCGCCCTCGCCGGCCGCGACGCCGCCGATCAGGAGGCGATCGATGCCGCGCTGATCGCGCTGGACGGCACGCCCGACCGGTCCCGGCTGGGGGCGAATGCGATGACCGCGGTCTCCATCGCCGTCGCCCAGGCCGCCGCCGGGGCGGTGGGGGAGCCGCTGTTCCGCTACCTCGGCGGGCCGGAGGCGGCGACCCTGCCGCTGCCGCAGATCCAGATTTTCGGCGGCGGCGCCCATGCCGGCCGCCGCGTCGATATCCAGGATTTCCTGGTGGTCTGTCCGGCCGCCACCAGCTTCGCCGAGGCGCTGGACTGGACCGCCGAGGTCTATCGCGCCGCCGGGGCGATGATGCGGGAGACCGGCCGGCTGGCCGGGGTGGCCGACGAGGGCGGCTGGTGGCCGGATTTCCCCACCAACGAGGCGGCCCTGGAGGCGCTGGTGGGCGCCATCGCGCGCGCCGGCTTCACCCCGGGGAAGCAGGTGGCGATCGCGCTCGACATCGCCGCCTCCGATTTCGGGCGCGGCGGGCACTACCGGCTGGGACTCGAGAACCGCGAGATCGACAGCGACGGCATGATCCGCCTGCTCGCCGGCTGGGTGGACGCCTACCCGATCGTCTCCATCGAGGACCCGCTGGCCGAGGACGACGCCGCCGGCTTCGCCGCCTTCACCGCCGCGATGGACGGGCGGATCCAGATCGTCGGCGACGATTTCCTGGTCACCGACGCCGCCCGCGTGCGCGAAGCCGCCGCCGCCGGCGCCGGCAACTGCGTGCTGCTGAAACCGAACCAGCGCGGCACCCTGTCCGAGACCCTGGCCGCCTGGCGGGCGGCGCGCGCGGTGGGCTTCGCCGGCATCGTCTCCGCCCGCTCCGGGGAGACCGAGGACACCACCATCGTGCATCTGGCGGTGGGCTGGGGGGTGGGGCAGCTCAAGGTGGGCAGCTTCGCCCGCGGCGAGCGGATGGCGAAATGGAACGAGGCGCTGCGGATCGAGGAGGCGCTGGGCGCGCGCGGCGGCTTCGCCGGCGGCGCGGCGCTGGCCGGCCGCCGGCGCTGATGCGCGTCCTGTTCCATGCCGCCGCCGGCCCCGATCTGCGGGCCCGGCTGGCCGCCGCCGCCGGCACCGCGCTGATGGTGACGGTCTGCGAGGAGGCGGACGCGGCGGGGCTGGCGCGCGAACTGCCGGCAACCGAGGTGCTCTGGCACGTCCTGGCCCCGGCCACCGCGGCGATGATCGAAGCCGCGCCGCGATTGCGGCTGATCCAGAAGATCGGGGTCGGGGTGAACACCATCGACCTCGCCGCCGCCAGCGCGCGCGGCATTCCGGTCTGCAACCTGCCCGGCACCAACGCGCGCGCGGTGGCGGAGCTGACCCTGGCGCTGATGCTGGCCTGCCTGCGCCGGCTGCCGCTGTTCCATGCCGCCACCGCCGCCGGGCGCGGCTTCGCGCTGGACCCGGCGCTGCTGGACGGGCTCGGCGAACTCGGCGGGCGGACGGTGGGGCTGGTGGGGTTCGGCGCGGTGCCGCGGGCGCTGGCGCCGGTGCTGGCGGCACTCGGCTGCCGGGTGCTCTACACCGCCCGCGCCGCGCACCCGGACGCGCCGGCCGATGCGTTCCGCCCGCTCGACGCGCTGCTGGCCGAGGCGGACATCCTGTCGCTGCACCTGCCGCTGACCGAGGCCACCGCCGGGCTGATCGACGCCGCGCGGCTGGCGCGGCTGCGCCCGGGGGCGATCCTGGTCAACACCGCCCGCGGCGGGCTGGTCGATCCGGCGGCGCTGCTGGCGGCGCTGCGCTCCGGGCGGCTGGCGGCGGCGGGGCTCGATGTTTTCGCCGCCGAACCGGCGCCGCCGGACGATCCGCTGCTGGCGCTGCCGAACGTGGTGCTGACGCCGCATATCGGCTGGCTGACCACCGGCACCTTCGATCGCAGCTTCGCGCTGGCGGCCGAGAACTGCCGGCGGCTGGCGGCGGGGGAGGCGCTGCTGCACCGGGTCGCGTGACCCGGCGGCCGCAAAATGATGCTTGCCAGGTCGGGTGTTTGCCGATAAGGGCTTAGACAGACTTCCTGACCTCCTGCCTGAGCGGTGGCCGCCAGCCGCCGTATCCTTCCGTTGTCCCCGGCCGTGCCATGACGGAGGCTTCGCCCGTATGCACCCTGTTGGTCCCGGCGCGCGCCGGTTCGCCGGCCCCTTGCGGGGGGTTTTGTGCCTGCTGGCGCTGGCCGCGCTGTCCGCCTGCGCCAGCAACGCGCCGCGGCTTTCCGCCAACGGCGAGGCCGCGCGCTACGCGGCGATGGCGCATGGCAACTACGCGCCGCCCGGCCCGCCCGGGGATCCGTGGGGGCCCTATATCCATGCCGCCTCGGTGCGGTTCGATGTGCCGGGCCAGTGGATCCGCGCCGTCATGCACGTGGAATCCGGCGGGCACGAATATCTGAATGGCCAGTTGACCACCTCCCCGGCCGGGGCGATGGGGCTGATGCAGGTCATGCCGGATACGTATCGGGAAATGGCGGCCCAGTATCATCTGGGCAACGACCCCTACGACCCGCGCGAGAACATCATGGCCGGCACCGCCTATCTGCGGCTGATGTACGACATCTACGGCGCGCCCGGGTTCCTGGCCGCCTACAACGCCGGCCCGCGGCGGCTGGACGACTACCTGGCCGACGAGCGCCCGCTGCCGATGGAAACGCGGCGCTACGTGGCGATGATCGCGCCGCATCTGGCCGGCGCCGAGCCGCGTCACCTGTCGCCCGCCACCGCCTATGCGATGAACCTGCTGCCCAGCCATATCCCGCCGGGGCTGCGCTATTCGGCGGCGTGGCGGCCGACCGGGCGGGAGGCGCCGCTGCCGCAGCCGGTGCCGTTCCAGCCGGCGCCGGCGCCGGTGCAGGTGGCGATGGTCGCGCCGCCGCCGCCGCCGCGCCCGCGCGTTCCGCCGCCGCAGGTGGCGATGGTGATGCCGCCGCGCGCGTTGCCGCACGCGCCGGCGTATCCCCCGGCGCCGCCGCGGATCGGGTTCCGCTTCGTGCCCACCGCCTATGCCGAGCCCGCGCCGGCGGCGCGCGCGTTCCATCTGGGCGGTGGTTGGGCGGTGCAGGTGGGCGCCTTCGTGGTGCCGAGCCAGGCGCGCCACGCGAACGGGCTGGCGCAGGCACGGGCGCGGTCCCTGCTGAGCCGGGCACGCCCGCAGGTCACCGCGGTGCGGGTCGGCCGGGCGGTGCTGTGGCGGGCGCGGCTGACCGGGCTGTCGCGGCAGGCGGCGGTGCAGGCCTGCCAGACCCTGGAGCGGGAGCGGAACGCCTGCATGGTGCTGTCGCCGGAGGCGCAGTCTTAGGGCCTCGGCGCAGGGGGGCTGACGGGGCGACGGAGATGGTTTCCTGGTTGCGCGGGCATGATGCCGGTGGGATCGGGTTCTCTCGGACGGGGGGCTTTGGGGAGAAGCGGAAGGCTGTCTGGAGG
>JAKBCO010000102.1 GCA_021807785.1 Pseudomonadota bacterium | reverse complement strand
GGTGGTGCGCGATGGGTGGCAATCCCAGCAATATTGGCAACCGTCGGTTCCGCGTCAAGACCTCGGTGACAGCATCGGTCCGAGTCCGGCACCCTGGCCCTACCCCCCGCTCAGCCGCGCCCCCAGGAACGCCCGCACCCGCCGCCAAGCGTCCCGCGCCGCCGCCGGGTCATGGCGCAGCCGGTGGCCCAGCACGGTCCGGCTCGGCCCCGGGGTGTCGAACGCGTGGGTCGCCCCGGGATAGACGTGCAGCGCCACCGGCGCCCCACGCCCGGCCCGCTGCGCCAGCATCGCCCGGCAGGCCGAGGCCGGGGTCCAGTCATCGGCGCTGCCCATCAGGATCAGCAGCGGCGCGGTCATCACGCCGGAGGACAGGCGGCAATTCGGGTAGAACGCCACCGCGGCGGCGAAGCTCCCGGGCGGGGCCAGCCCGCCGGCGGTGCCAACGGCGGTAATCGCGTCCAGCACCGCGAACCCGCCCATCGAGAACCCCAGCACCGCGATCCGCCCCGGAATCACGTCCGGCCGATAGGCAAGGTAGGCGCGCGCGGCCAGCGCGTCCCGCGCCTCGGCGAGCGCCCCGCCCGGGCGGCGGCAGGCGTCGATCCCCGAAAGACTGTCGATCGCGAGCGCGATCATGCCCATCGCCCGCAGCCGCTCGGCGGCGGCGAGATCGGGTAGGCCGAAGCCGGCGCAGCCGTGCAGCACCACCACCGCCGGGAAGGGCCCGGGGCCGTGCGGCCGCGTCAGCGCCCCCAGCAAGGGCCGAGCGCGCCGGCGCGGCTCACCCGCCCTCGCCCTTGCGTGCCCGGCGCGCGGCCAGGAACGCGCCCATCATCGCCGCCGGTTCCGGGGATTCCCATGATTCCACGAATGCATCGATTCCGCGCTGCACGGCCTGGTCAGGCGGGAGCGATTCCCAGTCCCGGATCAGGCGCTTCTGGATTCCGAGCGCGTTCGGCCCGGCGGCGAGCAAGGCGTCCACCAGCGCCTCCACCGCCGCGTCCAGTCGCTCCGGGGCGACGGTCTCCTCCACCAGCCCCCAGGCCTCGGCCCGGGCGGCATCGATGATCTCCCCGGTCAGCAGCAGCCGCCTTGTGCGGCCCCAGCCGATCAGCCCGGGCAGCAAGGCGGCTTCCACCACCGAGGGGATGCCGATGCGGGTCTCCGGCATCCCGAATTTCGCATCCGTCGCGGCGATCCGGAGATCGGCGGCGGCGGCGATCTCGAGCCCCGCGCCCAGCGTGTAGCCGGCGCAGCGGGCGATCACCGGCACCGGGCAGGTGCGCAGCGCGGCGCAGCATCGGTGGATCAGGGTGATGAAGCCGCGCGCGGTGGCCGGCGTAAGGCCGGCCATGGCATCGATATCGGCGCCGCCGATCATCGCCCGCTCGCCGTCGCCGCGCAGGATCACCACCCGCAGCACGGGATCGGCGGCGAGTTGGGCGAAGGCGGCGATCAGCGCCTCGGCCGCCGCCGCGTCGAGCACGTTGAGCTTCGCCGGCCGCGCCACGGTGACGGTGGCGACGCCGCGGGAATCGCGCGTGGTGGCGACCGTCATCCGGTCAGACCTGGCGCTCGGCCATCATCTGCTTGATGGCGCCGATCGCCTTGGCCGGATTGAGGCCCTTGGGGCAGGTATCGGTGCAGTTCATGATGGTATGGCAGCGATAGAGCTTGAACGGGTCCTCGAGCGCGTCGAGCCGGGCGCCGGTGGCCTCGTCGCGGGAATCGGCGATCCAGCGATAGGCTTGCAGCAGCACCGCGGGGCCGAGATAGCGATCCCCGTTCCACCAGTAGCTGGGGCAGGAGGTGGAGCAGCAGAAGCAGAGGATGCACTCCCAGAGCCCGTCGAGCTGCGCGCGCTCCTCCTTGCTTTGCAGCCGCTCGCCGTCGGGCGGCGGCGGCGTTTCCGACTGCAACCAGGGTTCGATGCTGCGCAGCTGGGCATAGGGCTGCGACAGGTCGGGCACCAGGTCCTTCACCACCGGCATGTGCGGCAAGGGGGAGATGCGGACCGCGCCTTTCACCTCGTCGATCGGCTTGAGGCAGGCGAGGGTGTTCTGTCCGTCGATATTCATCGCGCAGGAGCCGCAGATGCCTTCCCGGCAGGAGCGGCGGAAGGTCAGGGTCGGATCGACCTCGTTCTTGATCTTGATGAGCGCGTCCAGCACCATCGGCCCGCAGGTATCGAGATCGACGGCGTAGCTGTCGGTGCGCGGATTCTCCCCGGCGTCGGGGTCCCAGCGGTAGATGCGGAACTCCCGCACCTGCTTCGCGCCGGCGGGCGCGGGATGGGAGCGGCCGGGGCGAAGCCGGCTGTTGGCGGGCAGGTTGAAGGCGACCATCGTTTCGTTTTCCTCAGCGCCTCAATAGACCCGCTTCTTCGGCGGAAACACCGAGACCTCGTTGGTCAGGGTACGCATCTTCACGTCGCGGTAGGACAGCCGCACTTTCCCGGCGGGGTCGCACCAGGCCAGCGTGTGCTTCATCCAATGCGCATCGTCGCGCTCCGGATAGTCGTCATGGGCGTGTGCGCCGCGGCTTTCGGTGCGCGCCTCGGCGCCCACCATGGTGGTCATCGCGTTGCCCATCAGGTTCTGCAACTCGAGCGCTTCCATCAGGTCCGAGTTCCAGATCAGCCCGCGATCGGCCACCGACATGTCTTCCATGCCGTCCCACACCTTGTGCATGTTGGCCACCCCCTCCGCCAGCGTCTTGCTGTTGCGGAAGACCGCGGCGTGGCGCTGCATGGTGCGCTGCATGGAAAGCCGCAGATCGGCCACCCTGGTGCCGCCGGCGGCGTGGCGGGTGCGGTCCAGCCGGTCGAGTGCCGCCTCCCCGGCGCCGGTGGGAAGCGGCGGCAGGCTGGCGCCGGGTTTGGTGGTCTCGGCGGCGCGGTGCGCGGCGGCGCGGCCGAACACCACCAGATCCAGCAGCGAATTGGTGCCGAGCCGGTTGGCGCCGTGAACCGAGACGCAGGCGCATTCGCCGACCGCCATCAGCCCCGGCACCACCGCGTCCGGGTTGTCCGCCGTCGGGCGCAGCACCTCGCCATGATAGTTCGTGGGGATGCCGCCCATGTTGTAATGGACCGTGGGCAGCACCGGGATCGGCGCCTTGGTGACATCGACCCCGGCGAACACCTTGGCGGTCTCGGAGATTCCGGGCAGGCGCTCATGCAGCAGATCGGCACCCAGATGCTCCAGGTGCAGCATGATATAGTCCTTGTCGGGACCGCAGCCGCGCCCTTCGGAAATCTCGATCGTCATCGAGCGCGAGACCACGTCGCGGGAGGCGAGGTCCTTCGCGGTCGGCGCGTAGCGCTCCATGAAGCGCTCGCCCTCGGAGTTGGTCAGATAGCCGCCCTCGCCGCGCGCGCCCTCGGTGATCAGGCAGCCGGCGGGAAAGATGCCGGTGGGGTGGAACTGCACGAACTCCATGTCCTGGCACGGCAGGCCGGCGCGCAGCACCATGCCGTTGCCGTCGCCGGTGCAGGTATGAGCCGAGGTGCAGGAGAGGAAGGCACGCCCGTAGCCGCCGGTGGCCATCACCACCGTCTGGGCACGGAAACGGTGGATCGAGCCGTCGTCGAGGCACCAGGCGGTGACGCCGCGGCAGGCGCCGTCCTCGTCCATGATAAGATCGAGCGCGAAATACTCGACGAAGAACTCCACCTCGTGCTTGAGCGACTGCTGGTAGAGCGTGTGCAGGATGGCGTGCCCGGTGCGGTCGGCGGCGGCACAGGCGCGCAGCGCCGGCTCCTTGCCGTAATCCTTCATGTGGCCGCCGAACGGACGCTGGTAGATCTTGCCGTCCTCGGTGCGCGAGAACGGCACGCCGAAATGTTCCAGCTCATAAACAGCCGGGATCGCCTCCCGGCACATGTATTCGATGGCGTCCTGATCGCCGAGCCAGTCCGACCCCTTGACGGTGTCGTACATGTGCCAGCGCCAGTCATCTTCGCCCATGTTGCCGAGCGCGGCGCCGATGCCGCCCTGCGCCGCCACGGTATGGCTGCGGGTGGGAAACACCTTGGTGATGCAGGCGGTCTTGAGCCCGGCCGCGCCCATCCCGAGGGTGGCGCGCAGGCCGGACCCGCCGGCGCCGACCACCACCACGTCGTAGCTGTGATCGACGATCCGGTAGGCGCCGCGAGAAGGCTGGGTGATCGCGTTCATCGTCCGCTCCTTCAAAGCCCCAGCCGCAGGGCGGCGATGGCGCAGAGCAGCGCCAGCAGCACCGAAAGCCCGCGCACCACCAGCAGGGCGGCGAGCTTGGTCCCTTCCCCATGCACGTAATCGGCGATCACCTCGCCGAGGCCGATCGCCATGTGCCAGAAGGTCGCAACGATCAGCGCCAGCATCAGCGCCAGCGCCAGCGGCGAATGCAGCCAGCCCGCCACATCCGCCCGCGAGGCGGATTCGAGGCTGATGATCGCCGAGATGAACCACAACGTGAGCGGCACCAGCGCGACCGCGGTGACCCGCTGCGTCCACCAGAGCGCGAAGCCGGCCCGCGCCGCCCCGCGCCCGCGCGCGCGGCCCAGCATGGAGCGACGAATGGAAACCTGATCCGATGTGTTCATTGCCGCCTCACCAGACCGCCAGCCCGACGATCCACACCAGCAAGGTCGCCACCACCACCGCCGCCACCACCGCGCGCGCCGAGGCGCGGTAGGCGCCGTCGTCGAAGCCGACCCCCAGGTCCCACATGAGGTGGCGGATGCCGCTGGCAAGATGGAAGATCAGCGCCGCCGACCAGCCGAGCAGGAGGAGGACGCCGATCGGCGAGCCGAGGAAGTTTTGCACCACCCGGAAGGCGCCGGTGCCGGAAGCGGCGGCCAGCAGCCACCAGGTCATCAGCAGCGTGCCGATCGCGAGACCCACCCCGCTGATGCGATGGCCGATCGACAGCGCCATGCTGATCGGCCACCGATAAACCTGAAGATGGGGCGAAAGCGGCCGGCGGACCACCTTGCCCTGGGAAGTGCGCGCCAGCATCAGCGCGTCGCGAACATCCTGCACGATGCGATCCTGTCGGTTTCGGCCGACGCCGAGGCGCCGGACCGTTGCTGCGGCATTACTCCGGGCTCACCGGAGGGTCAACGCGGACCCCGGCCGCGACCGGACGTCCCGCCGGCGCCGCGCCCGCGCGCCACGAGGCCAGCAGGATCCCGGCGCCGATCAGCCCGATGCCCGCCGCGTGGTAGGCGCGGAACCGCTCGCCCAGGAACAGCACCGCCAGGATGGCGCCGAACAGCGGCATCAGATGCATCGACTGCCCGGCCCGCCCGGCGCCGATCAGCTCGATGCCGCGATTGATGAGCAGATAGGCGACGAAGGACGGGAACACCATCATGTAGCCCATCGCCGCCCAGCTTTCCGCCCCGGCGACGATGCGCGCGCCGGTCGCGTATTCGCCGAGATAGAACGGCAGGATCAGGCAGGAGCCGATGCCCATCGCGCAGCTGAGGAAACTCAGCGGATGCACCGGCGGGCGGTGGCGCAGCTGCACGCAGTAGAGCCCATAGACCGTGAGCCCGCCCAGCACCCAGAGATCGCCCGCCCCGAGCCGCAGCCCCGCCAGCGCCGCGAGCGAGCCGCGCGCGGCGATCACCAGCACGCCCGCCAGCGACACGGCGACCCCGAGCGCCTGGCGCGGGCCGGGACGCTCGCGATAGAGCCCCGCCGCCCAGAGCAGGATGATGACCGGCTGCGCCGATTGCAGCAGCAGCACGTCGAGCGCCGAGGTATGCGCCAGCGCGATGTAGGACATGGTGTTGTAGGTGGCGATCCCGGTGGCCGCGAGCACCAGCATGATCCGCCAGCGGGCCCGCAAGGTCGCCGCGTCGCGGCGCAGATGCGGCCAGGCGAACGGCAGCGAGACCAGGAACGCCCCGGTCCAGCGCCAATAGGCCAGCGCCACCGGCGGGACCAGCCCGGCGATGCCGCGCGCCAGCACGATGTTGCCGGCCCACAGCAGGTTGGCCGCCGCCAGCACCGGCCAGGGGGAATCCCAGAGCCGGGCCGCGAGGCGGCCGATCACAGCGAGAGTTTCAGCCGCGCCGCGACCTCGCCCACGATGCCGCGGCGGAACGCCAGCACGCAGACCACGAAAATGGCGCCCTGGGTGATGGTGACCCAGGAGCCGAACTGCGCCAGGTAGTTCTCCATCGCGGTGGTCACCGCCGCCCCCACCACCGGGCCGAAGACGGTGCCGAGCCCGCCCACCAGCGTGGTCAGCACGACGTCGCCCGAGCGGTCCGAGACCACCCCGTCGAGGGTGGCGATGCCGAAGATCACCGAGGTGGTGGCCCCGGCGATGCCCGACAGGAAGGCCGAGAGCACGAAGGCGATCAGCTTGTAGTCCTGCACCCGGTAGCCGAGCGAGATGGCGCGCGGCTCGTTCTCGCGGATGGCTTTCAGAACCTGGCCGAACGGGGAATGGATGACGCGGTGGATCAGCAGGAACCCGGCCAGGAAGATGGCGGCGGTGAACCAGTACATCGCCATGTCCGAGTGCAGCGGGAACAGGCCGAACGCGACCCCGCGCGGGATCTGCTGGATGCCGTCCTCGCCGCCGGTGAACGGGGCCTCGACGCAGAAGAAATAGACCATCTGCGCCAGCGCCAGGGTTATCATGGCGAAATAGATGCCGGAGCGGCGGATCGCCAGCCAGCCGAGGGCGAGGCCCAGCAGCCCGCCGGTGGCGCCGCCGACCAGGATCGCCAGCGCCGCGTCCAGATGCCAGACCTTGAGCGCCCAGGCGCCGAGATAGGCGCCCATGCCGTAGAAGGCGGCGTGGCCGAACGACAGCAGCCCGAGATAGCCGATCAACAGGTTGAAGGCGCAGGCGAACAGCGCGCCCATCAGCACCCGCATCAGGAAGATCGGGTAGAGGATGTGCGGCAGGATCACGATCGCCGCCAGCATCACCACGAAGGCCACCGCCTGGGCGCGGGTGAAGCCGAAGATGCCGTGCGCGGCGGGGGCGGCGGCGGGGGCCGGGGTTTCGGTGGTGGCGGACATCAGGCGGCCTTTCCGAACAGACCGCGCGGCAGGAACAGCAGCACGATCACCATCACCAGGAAGATCACGGTCGCCGAGCCTTGCGGGTAGAACACCTTGGTCAGCCCCTCGATCACGCCGAGCGCGAAGCCGGTGACGATGGAGCCCATGATCGAACCCATGCCGCCGATCACCACGATGGCGAACACGGTGTTGATGAAATTATCCCCCATGTCCGGGTTGACCGAATAGATCGGCGCCGCCAGCACCCCGGCGAAGGCGGCCAGCGCCACCCCGGCGCCGTAGGTGATGGTGATCATGCGCGGCACGTTGATGCCGAAGGCGCGCACCAGCGCCGGATTCTCGGTCCCCGCGCGCAGCCGCGCGCCGAGCGGGGTCTTCTCGATGATCGCCCAGGTGGTGAGGCAGACCACCAGCGCCGCCGCCACCACCCAGGCGCGATAGACCGGCAGATACATGAAGCCGAGATCGGTCACGCCGCTGAGCGCGCGCGGGATGTTGTAGGGCAGGCCGGAACTGCCGTATTCGTTGCGGAACAGCCCCTCGATCACCAGCGCCAGTCCGAAGGTCAGCAGAAGCCCATAGAGGTGATCGAGCTTGTAGAGCCGGCTGATCAGCACCTTCTCCAGCACGATCCCGAAGGCGCCGATCACCAGCGGCCCCAGGATCAGCGCCGGGAAATAGCCGATGCCGAGATAGTGCAGCATCAGCCAGGCGGCGAAGGCGCCCATCATGAACAGCGCGCCATGGGCGAAATTGATGATGTTGAGCATCCCGAAAATGATCGAGAGCCCGAGCGCCAGCATGGCGTAGAAGGCGCCGTTGATGACGCCGAGCAGCAGCTGGCCGAACAGCAGGGGGGCGGGAATCCCCAGGATCATCATCATCGCCTAGACCCCCAGGTAATCGTGCAGCTTGTCCATGCTGGACGCGAGAAGATGGTTTGGAATCATATCGATCACGCGGCCGTGCTCCATCACGTAGTGGCGATCGGCGACGGTGGCGGCGAAGCGGAAGTTCTGTTCCACCAGCAGCACCGTGAAGCCGCGCTTCTTGATCTCCAGAATGGTGCGGCCGATCTGCTGGACGATCACCGGCGCCAGCCCCTCGGTCGGCTCGTCGAGCAGCAGCAGCTTGGCCCCGGTGCGCAGGATGCGCGCGATCGCCAGCATCTGCTGCTCCCCGCCCGACAGGCGGGTGCCGTGGGCGGTGCGGGCGCGCTCGCGAAGATTGGGAAACAGCGCGTGGATGGTGGCGATGTCGAGCCCGCCGGGCGCGATGATCGGCGGCAGCAACAGATTCTCGGTCACGCTGAGGGAGCCGAAGATGCCCCGCTCCTCCGGGCAAAGCGCGATGCCGGCGCGCGCGATGCGCTCGGGGGGGGCGGCGATCAGCTCGGCGCCGCGGAAGCGGATCGACCCGGCGCGGCGCGGCACCAGGCCCATGATGGATTTCATGGTGGTGGTCTTGCCGGCGCCGTTGCGCCCGAGCAGGGTCACCACCTCGCCCTCCCGCACCTCGAAACCGGCGCCGTGCAGGACGTGGCTTTCGCCATACCAGGCGTTCAGATCCGCGACCTCAAGCATGGGCCGGCTCGGCGTGCGGGGCCTCGGAGCCGAGATAGGCGGCGATCACCTCGGGGTTGGCGGAGACGGCGGCATAGTCTCCCTCCGCCAGCACGCGGCCGCGGGTCAGCACGGTGATGGTGTCGCAGAGACCTTCCACCACCGACAGATTATGTTCCACCATCAGGATGGTGCGGCCGGCGCGGATGGTGTGGATCAGTTCGACGATGCGCTCGACATCGGCATGGGTCATTCCCGCGGTCGGTTCGTCGAGCAGCATCATCTCCGGGTCGAGGGCCAGCGTGGTGGCGATCTCGAGCGCGCGCTTCTGGCCGTAGGCGAGCTGGCCGGCGACGGTATGGACGAACTCCGACAGCCCGACATCGAACAGCAGCTGGTGCGCGCGGTCGTTGTAGCGGGCGAGGACGCGCTCGGAACGCCAGAAATCGAACGACCGCCCGCGCGCGCGCTGGAGCGCGAGGCGGACGTTCTCGAGCGCGGTGAGGCGGGGGAAGACCGCCGAGATCTGGAAGCTGCGCACCAGGCCGAGCCGCGCCACCTCGGCCGGGCGCATCCCGGTGATGTCGCGGCCCTTGAAGCGGATCCGTCCGGCGGTGGCGGGCAGAAATCCGGTCAGCAGGTTGAAGCAGGTGGTCTTGCCGGCGCCGTTGGGGCCGATCAGCGCGTGGATGGTGCCGGTGCGGACGCCGAGAGCGACATGATCGACCGCGACGAAGCCGTTGAACTCCTTCGTCAGGCCCTCGGTCTCAAGAATATGGTCGGCCACTTATGGACGTGTCCCCCGGGCGTTGCGATTTGCGGTTTCCTGATATCCGCTGATCGCATATCGCCCGGGCACGCGCAAGCGCGCTCACGCCCGATCGGCGCTGTCCACGAAGGCGCGCAGCACCGCGTTGATGCGGGTCTGATAGCCGGGGCCGCGGGCGCGGAACCAGGCCAGGATGTCGGCGTCCAGCCGGACCGAGACCAGCTGCTTGCGCGCAGCCGGCACCGGCTCGGCGCGCGCGTGCCAGTCGGGCGGGATCCCGGCCCAGTCGGGGTCGGCGGCGATCGCGGCCTCCAGCGCCGCCTCGGTCATCGCGCGGACGCGCGGCAGGTCGGAGCGCCCGGCGGCGCGGTTCCGGAGTTCAGCGGCCGAATGCATCGTGGAGGCGGGTTCGTTCGACACGGCGGGCCCTTCGCATGGAGATCACGCGGAGGACCGACCCCCGCATGGTGAAAATGACCGCGACCGCGACATCCTCCAGCACGCCGACGGCGACGCGGCGATCCTCCCCGCCCACGGCAGTTGCGGGACCGATCAGGCACGGACCGTCCAGCACGGCGATCACGTCGGCGAAATCGAGCCCGTGCTTGACGAGGTTCGCCTCCCGCTTGCGCTCGTCCCAGGTGACATAGCTGATGTCCATCCGGGCGGATGTCGCTACACGGCGTAGCTACATAATAAGCGCGCCACCCCCGCCCCGCAACCCCCTACCCCGCCCGCCGCCCGAGCTCGGCCAGCAGCGCATCGCCCATCGCCCGCGTGCCCACCGCCGCCGCGCCCCCGGGGCCGGCGAGGTCGGCGGTGCGCAGCCCCGAAGCCAGCACCGCGGTCGCCGCGCCCTCGATCAGGCGGGCATCCTCCTCCATGTCGAAGGAATAGCGCAGCAGCATCGCGAAGCTCAGGATCTGCGCCAGCGGGTTGGCGATACCCTTGCCAGCGATGTCGGGCGCGCTGCCATGGATCGGCTCATACAGCGCATGGCGCTTGCCCGAAGCCTGCACCGCCCCCAGCGTGGCGGACGGCAGCATCCCCAGGCTGCCGGTCAGCATGGAGGCGAGGTCGGACAGCAGATCGCCGAAGATGTTGGAGGTCACGATCACGTCGAACTGACGCGGGTTGCGCACCAGCTGCATGGCGCAGTTGTCGGCGTACATGTGCGACAGCGCGACATCGGGGTAGTCCCGCGCCCCCAGCGCGGTCACGGTCTGGCGCCAGAACAGGCCGGACTGCATCACGTTGGCCTTCTCGACGCTGGTCATCCGCAAGCCGCGCTTGCGCGCCAGTTCGAAGCCTACCCGCGCCACCCGCTCGATCTCCCCGGTGGTGTAGGATTCGGTATCGAAGCCGCGTTGTTGCCCGTCGGGCAGCGTCTCCACCCCGCGCGGGGTGCCGAAATAGACCCCGCCGGTGCTTTCCCGCACGATCATCAGATCGAGCCCGCGCACCACGTCCGGCTTCAGGGTGGAGGCATCGACCAGCGGGTCCAGGACCACCGCGGGGCGCAGATTGGCGAACAGGTCGAGCTCTTTGCGTAACCGCAGGATCGCAAGCTCC
>JAKBCO010000101.1 GCA_021807785.1 Pseudomonadota bacterium | reverse complement strand
TGCATGGTGCGCGGCTGGGTGAGCAGCCCGGCCAGCGCGAGCGCCTGCACCAGCGCCACCGCGGCGCCCACCGTTACCCCCGCCCGGGGCCGCAGCGAGGCCAGCGCGCCGGCCAGCAGCAGCGCCAGGAACGGGGTGGCGAAGCACAGGTAGCGCAACTCGATCGGCGTGGAATCGAACGCCACGCCGAGCGCGATCAGCCCGGCCGGCGGGGCCAGCGCGGCGGCGGTCAGCAGCGGGCACGCCCTGATATGACGCCGTCGCGCCACGATCAGCCCGGCCAGCGCCGCCAGCGCCAGCCCCAGCGCGGCTGCCAGCGCCAGCCGCGCCGGTCCGGCGGGCAGATAGAGCGGCAACCCGCCGAACAGCGCCCCCGCCGCGTCCCGCCCCAGCAGCGCCAGCGCCGGAAGCAGCCGGAACGGCGGGAACTGCTCGGCGCGGCTGTCGCGCTGGGCCAGGAAGAACCAGAGGCCGGGGGGCAGGAACGGCAGCATCCCGCCCGCCGCCAGCGCCGCCTGGCGCGGGCGGCCGCGCGCGGCCAGCGCCGCGATCGCCGCCCCGGCCGGAAAGGCGGCCAGGTAGTTGGTGAAGCAGGCCGCCCCCAGGCAGAGCCCGGCGGCGAGGCCGCGGCGCGGCGCCAGCAGAAGGCGGATGCCGGCGAGCATCAGCGCCTCGGCCAGGGCGAAATCGCGGGCGATCGCCCCGGTATAGGCGAAGCCGTAGCAGCCCAGGGTGAAGCCGATCGCGGGCAGCGCCGGGATGGCGGCGGCGCGGGCGATCGCCCCCACCAGCGCGAGCGCGATCAGTGCCGCCAGCACCGAGAGCAGGCGGGCGGTGAACAGGCCGGGCCCGAACCCGCGCCGCCACGCCGCCAGCGCCCAGAAATAGAGCGGCGGGTGGACATCGGTCGCGCGCAGCTCGCGGGCGATGCGCGCCGGGCCCGCGTTCCCGGCGACGATCCGGCGGATGCGCGCGGCGTGAAAGCCGTGCGCCGGCCAGGCGGGACGGGGGATGCCGGAGGTGAGGAAGAGGCTGTAGGCCTCGTCATACTCGGCCCCGCGCAGGCGGGCGGCGCCGAGCAGGACCAGGGCGGCGAGCAGCAGCAGCGCGGCCTGCTGGCGGCTTCGGCGGGCGGGCGGGATCGGGGCGTCGGTCACCGGGCCAGCTTGGCGGGGAAGGGTTGAGAAGGGATTATCGCCGCGCAGACGAAGGAACCGAGGATGCCCGACCCGATCGCCCCCCTGCTCGACGGCCTGCGCGCGGCGCTGGGGCCGGCCGCGGTCCTGACCGATCCGGCCGATACCGCTGCCTATGTGCGGGACTGGCGCGGCCTCTATCAGGGCGCGACGCCGGCGGTGATCCGCCCCGCCGATGCGGCCGGCGTGGCGGAGACGGTGCGGCGCTGCGTCGCCGCCGGGGTCGCGATGGTGCCGCAGGGCGGCAACACCTCGATGGTGGGCGGCGCGACGCCGGATGCGACCGGGCGGCAGATCGTGCTGAGCCTGGCGCGGCTCAACCGGGTGCGCGCGGTCGATGCGCGCGACCTGACCATGACGGTGGAGGCCGGGGTCACCCTGAAGGCGGCGCAGGAGGCGGCGGCGGCGGCGGGATGCCTGCTGGGGCTCTCGATCTCCTCCGAAGGCTCGGCGCAGATCGGCGGCGTGCTGGCGACCAATGCCGGCGGCAACAACACGGTGCGCTTCGGCAACGCGCGCGACCTGGTGCTGGGGCTGGAGGCGGTGCTGCCGGACGGGGCGCTGTGGAACGGGCTGCGCCGGCTGCGCAAGGACAACACCGGCTACGCGCTGCGCCAGCTGCTGGTGGGGGCGGAGGGCACCCTCGGGATCATCACCGCCGCGGTGCTGAAGCTGGCCCCGCGCCCGCGCGAGGTGGCGGTGGCGCTGTGCGCCGCGGCCTCGGTGGAGGCGGCGCTGGCGCTGTTCGGGCGGTTCCAGGCGCATGATCCGGGCGCGGTGATGGCGTTCGAATACATGTCGGGCACCGGGATGGGCTTCGTGCTGCGGCATATCCCGGGGGCGGTGCTGCCGCTGGCCGCTCCGGCCGATCATTACGTGCTGGTCGAGCTCGCCTCCCCGCGCGCGGATGCCGGGTTGCGGGCGGGGATGGAGCTGGTGCTGGAGGCGGCGCTGGAGGCCGGCGAGATCACCGACGCGGCGCTGGCGGAATCGGAGGCGCAGCGGGCGGCGATCTGGAAGTTGCGGGAAGAACATTCCGAGGCGCAGAAGCGCGAGGGGGCGTCGGTGAAGAATGACGTCTCGGTGCCGGTCTCGGCGGTGCCGGCCTTCATCGCCGAGGCCACGGCGGCCTGCGCGGCGCTGATCCCGGGCGTGCGCGCGGCGCCGTTCGGGCACATGGGCGACGGCAACATCCATTTCAACCTGGAGCAGCCGGAGGGCGCGGAGGGCGCGGCGTTCCTGGCCCGCGACCACGAGATCATGGATGCGGTGAACGCGGTGGTGCGCCGGTTCGACGGCAGTTTCTCGGCCGAGCACGGGGTGGGGCGGCTGAAGCCCTACATGATGCCGGGCTGGCGCGGCGGGGCGGAGCTGGCGGCGATGCGGGCGATCAAGCGGGCGCTGGACCCGAAGGGGCTGATGAACCCGGGGAAGGTGCTGCCGTAGGGGATCGCAACGAATACGATATGATACGACTCCTTATGTCGGCGCCGGCTAGACCCCGCGGCGACTGCGTCCGCGACGGCGCGTGGTCATCGCCGCCGCCGCCTACCGCGCCTTCCCCGGCGCTTTCCCTGGCGGCTTCGCGGCCCCCGCGAGCGTCACCAGCGCCCCCAGCACGTCCCGCGCCGTGCGCAGCCGCAACCCGAGGTCCATCTCCCGGGTGATTGCCAGCTTGTGATCCGGCCGCAGCCGGATCAGCCCGCCCTGCTGGCCCAGCCAGCTCACCAGCCCCGCCGGGTTGGCGAAGGCGTTGCGGCGGAAGCCGATCACCATGCCCTTCGGGCCGGCCTCGATCTTCTCCACCCAGGCCGCCCGGCAGGCGCGCTTCAGCGCCACCACCGCCAGCAGATTCTCCACCTCCTCCGGCAACGGTCCGAACCGGTCCACCAGCTCGGCCGCCAGCGCCTCCGACTCGGCATCCGAGGCCAGCGCGCTGATGCGCCGATAGAGGCCGAGCCGCACCGGCAGGTCGCGCACATAGGCCTCGGGGATCAGCACCGGCAGGCCGAGCCCGATATTGGGCGTCCAGTCCCGTCCGGCCTCGGTCTCCGCGCCCGCGCCGGCGCGCAGCTCGATCACCGCGTCCTCCATCATCTGCTGATAGAGTTCGATCCCCACCTCGCGGATATGCCCCGACTGCTCGTCGCCCAGCAGATTGCCGGCGCCGCGGATGTCGAGATCGTGCGAGGCGAGGGTGAACCCGGCGCCAAGCGAATCGAGCGTCTGCATCACCGTCAGCCGCTTCTCCGCCGCCGCCGACAGCCGGTGCGTCTGCGGCCAGGTCAGATAGGCGTAGCCGCGCTGCTTGCCGCGCCCCACCCGCCCGCGCAGCTGATAGAGCTGGCCCAGCCCGAAACGGTCGGCGCGATGGATCACCAGCGTATTGACCGCCGGCATGTCGAGGCCGCTCTCGACGATGTTGGTGGACAGCAATATGTCGAACTTGCGGTCGCCGAACTCGGTCATCACCTGCTCGAGCGCCGAGGGCGCAAGCCGCCCATGCGCCTCGACCAGCCGCGCCTCCGGCACGATCTCGCGCAGCCGCTCGGCCATGCGCGGCAGGTCCTCGATCCGCGGCACCACGCAGAACACCTGCCCGCCGCGGAAGCGTTCGCGCTGGATCGCCTCGCGGATGACCACGGAATCGAACGGCATGATGAAGGTCCGCACCGCCAGCCGGTCCACCGGCGGGGTGGCGATCAGGCTCATCTCGCGCAGGCCCGACAGCGCCAGTTGCAAGGTGCGCGGGATCGGCGTCGCGGTCAGCGTCAGCACGTGCACATCGGTCCGCAGCGCCTTCAGCCGCTCCTTGTGCGCCACGCCGAAATGCTGCTCCTCGTCGATGACCAGCAGCCCCAGCCCGGCGAAGCCGATCCCCTTGGCCAGCAGCGCGTGGGTGCCCACCACGATGTTGACCGACCCGTCGGCCAGGCCCTGGCGCACCTCCGCCGCTTCCTTGGCCGTCACCATGCGCGACAGCTGCGCCACCCGCACCGGCAGCCCGGCGAAACGTTCCGAGAAGCTGCGGAAATGCTGGCGCGCCAGCAGGGTGGTCGGCACCACCACCGCCACCTGCGCGCCGCTCATGGCGGCGACGAAGGCGGCGCGCAGCGCCACCTCGGTCTTGCCGAAGCCGACATCGCCGCAGATCAGCCGGTCCATCGGCCGGCCGGAGGCGAGGTCTTCCAGCACGTCGGCGATCGCCCGGCTCTGATCCTCGGTCTCGGCGAAGGGGAAGCGGGAGCAGAACTCGTCGAAGGCGCCTTCCGGCGGGGTCAGCGTCTCGGCCTGGCGCAGCTGCCGCTCGGCGGCGGTGCGGATCAGCCCCGCCGCCATGTCGCGGATGCGCGCCTTCATCCGCGCCTTGCGGTTCTGCCAGCCGACGCCGCCCAGCTTGTCCAGCGCCGCCCCGTCGCCGTCGCTGCCGTAGCGCGAGAGGATCTCGATGTTCTCGACCGGCAGGAACAGCTTCTCGTCGCCGTCGTAGATCAGCCGCAGGCAGTCGTGCGGCGCGCCGGAGACGGTCAGCGTCACCAGCCCGGCATAGCGGCCGATCCCGTATTCCTGGTGGACCACCAGGTCGCCCTCGGCGAGTTCGGTCGCCTCGGCGATGAACTGGTCGGCGCGGCGGACCCGGCGCGGCGGGCGGGCGATGCGCTCGCCCAGCAGGTCCTGTTCGGCCACCAGCGCCAGCCGCTCCCCGCCCGTGGGCGAGAGGAAGCCGCGCTCCACCCCCAGCACCACCAGCGAGACGCTGCCCGCCGGCTTGCGCCGCACCGAAGGCCAGTCGGGCTCGGGGGCGACCTCGCCCACGCCGTGCTCGCGCAGCAGCACCGCCAGCCGCGCGCGCGAGCCGCGGGTCCAGGCGGCCAGGACGATCCGCCGTCCCTCCTCGGCCCAGCGCGCGATCCGCGCCTTGAAGGTCTCGAACGCCGCGCCAGGGCCTTGCGCGGCGGAGAAGAAGATCGGCCCCGGCCGGCCGCCGCCGTCGAACCCGCCACCTCCCTCCGGCGGCGCGAAGGGGGAGAACGCGACCACCGGGCCGCCCGCCAGCATCGCCGACCAGCCGGCGGCGTCCAGATACAGCAGCTCCGGCGGCAGCGGGCGGTAGGGCACTTCGCCCTCGCGCGCCGGCATCCGCCGGGCTTGGTAATGATCGGCGATCATCTCGAACCGGGCGGCGAGCGATTCCTGGGCCTGGTGGTCCAGGCTGACCGAGGCTCCGGGCAGGTAGTCGAGCAGCGTCTCGAGCGCGGGGTGGAACAGGGCCAGCCAATGCTCCATCCCGGGATGGCGCCGGCCGTCCGAGACCGACTGGTAGATCGGGTCCTCCGCCGCCGCCGGACCGAAGCGCTCGCGCCAGCCGGAGCGGAAGCGGGCCACCGCCTCCCGGTCCAGCGGCACTTCCGAGACCGGACGCAGCACCAGCGACTCCCGGGTGCCCTCCTTCAGGCTGCGCTGGGTGGACGGGTCGAAGGCGCGGATGGTCTCGATCGCATCGCCGAACAGGTCGATCCGCACCGGCTCCGCCTCGCCGGCGGGGAACAGGTCGATGATGCCGCCGCGCACCGCATATTCGCCCGGCTCCATCACCGTGCCGGCGCGGCCGTAGCCGTTGGCTTCCAGGAACGCCGTCAGGCGTGCCGGCGCCGCATCCTCGCCCGTGCGCAGGACCAGGCTGGCATCCCGGAACGCCGCGCGCGGCGGCACCAGCTGGACCAGCGCGTTGACGGTGGTCAGCACGATCCGCGGGCCGCGCGCGGGTTCCAGCAGCCGTCCGAGGGTGGCGATCCGCTCGGCCACCAGCGCCGCGTTGGGGGACACCCGATCGTAGGGCAGGCAATCCCAGGCCGGGAAGCGCAGCACCTCGGCTTCCGGCATCACGAAGGCCAGGGCTTCGGCGAGCTGCGCCATGCGCGCGTCGTCGCGGGCCACATGCAGCACCGGGCCGGCGAATTCCCGGCGGCGGCGGGCCAGCAGGAAGGCGTCCCAGCCCTCGGGGGCGCCGTAGGCGGGAATGGGTGCGGCCATCACCCGGCTTCCGCGCGCATCCGGCGCAGCAGCTCGGAGGCGAGGTCGCGCGGAATGGGCCGGCGGCCGGTCAGCCAGTCGGCGAGGTCGGTATCGGGGAGTTCCAGGATGGTTTCCAACTCGTCGAGCTGGTCCGGGGTGAAGCCGGACAGGTGACGGGCGACGAAGCCGCCCACCAGCAGATCGGTTTCCTGGGTGCCGCGATGGGTGGCGCGGTAGAGCAGGCGGCGGCGCCGCGGATCGGATTCGGTCATGGAGGCGCGGGGTATAGCGGCGGGAGGATCGTTTGTCAGCGCCAGGGCGCGCGCATAGACCTCCCGCCGCGGCCGGCCGGTGGCGGCGGCGACCAGGGCCGCCGCGTCGCGCAGGCTGTGCTCGCGCAGGGCCGCGCGCAAGGCGGGCTCGAGATCTTCGGCGGCCGTGGGCGGCGCCTCGGGCGGACCCAGCAGCACCGTGATCTCCCCGCGCGGGGCCTCGGCGGCGTAGTGCGCGGCCAGCGCGGGCAGCCGGGCGCGGCGGATTTCCTCGAACCGCTTGGTCAGTTCGCGCGCCACCGCGGCCGGCCGGTCGCCGAACACGGATGCGAGATCCGCCAGCATCGCCGCCAGCCGGTGCGGGGCCTCGTACCAGATCAGCGTGGCCGCGAGGCCGGCCGCCTCCGCCGCCCGCAGCGCGGCGAAGGCGCTGATGCGCGCCGCCGGTTTCGGGGGCGGGAACCCCAGCACCAGGAACGGCAGCGGCGGCAGGCCGGAGAGCACCAGCGCCGTCACCGCCGCGTTCGGCCCCGGCACCGCCCCCACCGGCAGCCCCGCCGCGATGGCCGCGCGCACCAGCCGGAATCCGGGATCGGAGACCAGCGGCGTGCCGGCATCCGAGATCAGCGCGACCCGCTGCCCGTCCCGCAGCCGCTCCAGCACCGCCGGGATTCGCGCGTTCTCGTTATGTTCATGCAACGACAAGCAGCGCGCCCGCACCCCGAGCGCCGACAGCAGCCGCCCGCTATGCGCGGTGTCCTCGGCCAGCACCAGATCGGCCCCGGCCAGGGCGGCGCGGGCGCGCGGCGAGATATCGGCCAGGTTGCCGATCGGCGTGGAAACCAGCACAAGACCCGGCAGGACATCGGGCGCGGAAGCGTCGGGGAGAGCGGATGCGGCGGCGGTCATTGCTGGTCCTGGGCGCGGCGGCGGGACTGAGCGCCTGCGCGATTGAGGCTCCGGGCGGGTTCTATAGCCCATCGCGCGAGGGCAGTCCCGGCTACGCCGCCCCGGAATCGCTGGCCCCGGGGGCGCTGGGCGGCGCGGCCAGCGGGGGGCCGCCCGGGGCGCCGGTGGGGTTGCTGCTGCCGCTCTCGGGTCCGCTCGGGTCGATCGGCCGGCCGATGCGGCAGGCGGCGGCGCTGGCGCTGTCCGCGCCCGGATCCCCGCCCCTGCTGGTGCGCGACACCGGGGGCGCGCCGGAGGGCGCCGCCGAGGCCGCGCGCGCGGTCCTGTCCGGCGGCGCGCGGCTGATCCTGGGCCCGCTGACCGCCCCCGAGACGCAAGCGGCGGCCGCGGTCAGCCTATCGGCCGCGGTGCCGATGCTGGCCTTCACCAACGACCCCGCCCTGGCCCGCCCCGGCGTCTGGGTGCTGGGGATCACCCCGGGCGAGCAGGTCAGCCGGCTGGTCGCCGCCGCCGCGCGCGACGGGCGCACCCGCTTTGCCGCCCTGCTGCCCGACAATCCGTTCGGGCGGCTGATGGCCGATGGGCTCGCCCACGCCACCGCGACCGCGGCGCTGAGCCCGCCCGAGATCCGCTTCCATGGCCAGGGCATGGCCTCGATCAACGCGGTCACCCGCGCGCTGTCCGACTATGCCGGGCGCTGGGGGCCGATCGAGGCGCGCATTCGCGCCGCCGGCGCCTCCGGCACCGAGGCGGGACGGCGCCAGGCCGCCTTGCTGCGCAAATCGGTGCCGCCGCCGCCGCCCTTCGATGCGCTGCTGCTGGCCGATACCGGGGAGAGCCTGCGCGAGATCGCCGCCTTGCTGGCCTACTACGTGGTTGGCCCGCCGGCGGTGCGGATTCTGGGGCCGACGCTGTGGGCCGATCCGCGCAGCGATTCGGGCCGGCTGCCCGGCGCTTGGTATGCCGCGCCGGACGCCAGGGCGCGGGCGGGGTTCGTCGCCGAATTCACCGCCCGCTACGGCGCTTCGCCGCCGGGCGTCGCGGATCTCGCCTATGACGCCGCCGCCATCGCGCGGGTGACCTCGGGGGCGGGCTACGCGACGGGGGCGCTCACCCAGGCTTCGGGCTTTGCCGGCACCGACGGGGTGCTGGCGCTGCGGGCGGATGGCCATGTCCGGCGCGGGCTCGCGGTGTTCGCGGTGGCCCCGGGCGGCGGGCGGCTGGTCTCGCCGGCGCCGGGGCGCGCGCCGGCATGAGCCGGATCGTCCATGTGGTGTGGGACCTGCCGACGCGGCTGTTCCACTGGGCGGTGGTGGGGCTGGTGTTCACCAGCTGGCTGACCCAGCACGAGGGCTGGATGAGCTGGCATTTCCTGTCCGGCTACACATTGCTGACCCTGCTGATCTTCCGCGTGATCTGGGGCTTCGTCGGCAGCGAGACGGCGCGGTTCGCCCATTTCCTGCGCCCGCCATGGCATGCGCTGGCGCATCTGCGGCACCTGGCGCGGCGGGAGCCGGACCATCAGGTCGGGCACAACCCGGCCGGCGGCTGGATGGTGCTGCTGCTGCTCGGCCTGCTGGCGTTCCAGATCGGCACCGGTCTCTGTTCCAACGATCAGGTGCTGGCGTATGGCCCGTTCGCCGACGCGCTGGGCCAGCGGCTGAGCGACCGGATCACCGACTGGCACGCGCTGGGCTTCACCCTGATCGAGATCGCGGTGGCGCTGCATGTGGCGGCGATCGCGATTTATGCCTTGCTCAAACGTCACGACCTGGTCCGGCCGATGATCTCCGGGCGCAAGGCGCTGCCGGCCGAGATGCCCCCGCCCCGGCTGCGCCCGGTCTGGGGCGCGGCGGCGGCGCTGGCCGTCGCCGCCGCGCTGGTGGTGTTTGTGCTGCGGCGCTTCGGGGCTACTTAGCCCGGAACTCCTTGTGGCAGGACAGGCAGGTGCCGCCCAGCACCTTCACCTGGGCGGCGAACCCGGCCGTGTTGCCCGCCTTGGCCAGCATCGCCAGCTTGCCCGCCGCCGCCGAGGCATTGTCGGCATCCTTCCGGAACGCCGCGAAATGGGTCCAGATCGCGGGCAGCGCCTTGGTGTTGTCGCCCTTGTCCGACCCCGGCGGGAACAGCGTGGGATACTGGGCGAACCACCTGGACATCGCCAGCGCCGGCTCGGCGAAGGGTTTCACCGGCAGCTTGTGCAGCAGCGCCTGGCGGATGCCGACGAACGACCCCAGCACCAGCAGTTGCCCGCTCTGGCGGGTCACGATCGGGTTGTAGCCGGGGGCGGCGGCGAAGGCGGCGACGCCGGCCCCGAGCGCGATGGCGGCGATGCCGCCGAGGGCGGCCAGGCGGATGCGGTTCATGCGTTACTCCCTGACGACGATGCTGCGATGCATCTTGCCGATTCCGCGTCCGGGCGCCAGAGAAATCTCCGCCATCACCGCAAGGACCCGCCCATGCCCCGGCTGCGCGCCGTCGCCGTCTTCTGTGGCTCCCGCGAGGGCGCCGATCCCGCCTTCCGCGCCGCCGCCGCCGCGCTGGGCCGCGGCATCGCGCTCGGGGGGATGCGGCTGGTCTATGGCGGCGGCGGCATCGGGCTGATGCGGGTGCTGGCCGACGCGGCGCTTGCCGCCGGCGGGGCGGTCACCGGGGTGATGCCGGCCTTCCTGCGCCGGATGGAGGTCGCGCATCCGGCGGTGGCCGACCTCATCACCACCGATTCGATGCACCAGCGCAAGCGCATCATGGCCGATCTGGCCGACGCCTTCGTGATGCTGCCGGGCGGGCTCGGCACCCTGGACGAGACGGTGGAGATCCTCACCTGGCGCCAGCTGGGCCTGCACGCGAAGCCGGTGATCCTGTGCGACATCGCGGGGTCGGCCGCGCCGCTGGCCGCGGCGGTGGAGACTGCCATCGCCCAGGGCTTCGCCGATGCTGGCTTGCGCGATTTCCTGCGCGTGGTCCCCGACGCCGGCGCGGCGCTGGCGCTGCTGGCGGCGGGCGGGTTTTGACAGCTTCGCGCCGCTTCGGTCTGCTCGCGGCGCCATCGGGAGGACACATCCGTGCGACCGCTTGAAGGATTTCGCGTGCTGGCGCTGGAACACGCCGTCGCCGCGCCGATCTGCACCCGCCACCTGGCCGATTTCGGCGCCGAGGTCATCAAGATCGAGCGGCCCGGGGGCGGCGATTTCGCCCGCGGCTACGACCGGTTCGTCCACGGCCTGTCGAGCTTCTTCGTCTGGCTCAACCGCGGCAAGCGCAGCGTGACCCTGGACGTGAAGCACCCGGAGGGGCGGCGTGTGCTCGACAAGCTGGCCGCGTCGGCGGACGTGGTGGTGCAGAACCTGGCCCCCGGCGCGGCGGCGCGGCTCGGGCTCTCCTGGCCGGTGCTGTCGGCGGCCAATCCGCGTGTCGTGCTGTGCGACATCTCGGGCTATGGCGCCACCGGCCCGTTCGCGCACAAGAAGGCCTACGACCTGCTGATCCAGGCCGAATCCGGCCTCATCAGCATGAGCGGGACGGCGGAGACGCCGGCGCGGGTGGGGATTTCGATCGCCGATATCTCGACCGGAATGTATGCGCAGACCGCGGTGCTGGCGGCGCTGCTGCGGCGGGAGCGCAGCGGGGCGGGGGCGCATGT
>JAKBCO010000100.1 GCA_021807785.1 Pseudomonadota bacterium | reverse complement strand
CGCCGCCAGCGCGTAGCGTATGGCAAGCCGGCCATCGGCGCCGGGCCCGACCGTGAAATCGGCCGCCGAGGCGTTGATGTCGGGGGGCAGGATCGGGATGCCCGCCCGCTCGGCCTCCTGCTTCAGCCCCGCCAGCCGGTCGGTATTGGCGATGGCGAGGCTCATGCAGGCGGCCAGGAAGACTTCCGGATGGTTCGCCTTCAGCCAGGCGGTCTGATAGGCCACCAGCGCATAAGCGGCGGCGTGCGATTTGTTGAACCCGTAATCGGCGAATTTCGCCATCAGGTCGAAGACGTCCTCGGCCTTCGCGCGGTCGATCCCACGCGCGGTGGCGCCCTTGACGAAGATCTCCCGCTGCGCCTCCATCTCGGTACGGATCTTCTTGCCCATCGCCCGGCGCAGCAGGTCCGCCGCCCCGAGCGAGTAGCCGCCCATGCGCTGGGCGATCTGCATCACCTGTTCCTGATAGACGATGATGCCGTAGGTCTCGCCCAGGATGTCGGCCAGGTCCGGGTGCGGCGGCTGCCAGGCCTCGCCATGCTTGCGCCGGCAATAATCGGGGATATTGGCCATCGGCCCGGGCCGGTAGAGGGCGCCGAGGGCGATCAGGTCCTCGAACCGGTCGGGGCGCATCTGGCGCAGCGCGTCACGCATCCCCTGGCCTTCGAACTGGAACACCCCGCCGGCATCGCCGCGCGCCAGCATGGCGTAGGTCTTCGCGTCGTCCAGCGGCAAGGCCGCCAGATCGACGGTGATTCCGAGCCCGTCGAGGAATTTACGCGCGCGCTCCAGAATGGTCAGCGTGGTGAGGCCCAGGAAGTCGAACTTCACCAGCCCCGCCTGTTCGACATATTTCATCGAATATTGCGTGACCAGGAACTCCGTGCGCGGATCGCGATAGAGCGGCACCAGATCGATCAGGTCGCGGTCACCGATCACCACGCCCGCGGCATGGGTGGAGGCGTGGCGATAGAGTCCCTCGATCCGCTGCGCGGTCTCCAGCAGGCGGCGCACCGCCTCGTCATCCTCGCGCAGCTGTTGCAACCGCGGCTCGCCGGCCACCGCTTCGGCCAAGGTCACCGGCTTGGCCGGATTGTTCGGGATCAGCTCGGCGATGCGGTTCACCTGGCCGAACGGCAGGCCGAGCACCCGTCCGACATCGCGCACCGCCGCGCGGGCCTGCAACTTGCCGAAGGTGATGATCTGCGCGACCCGTCCGGCACCGTATTCGCCGCGCACGTATTCGATCACCCGGTCCCGCTTCTCCTGGCAGAAATCGATGTCGAAATCCGGCATCGACACGCGCTCGGGGTTGAGGAACCGCTCGAAGAGCAGGTTGAAGCGCAGCGGGTCGATATCGGTGATGGTGAGCGCCCAGGCGACCAGCGACCCGGCGCCGGAGCCGCGCCCCGGCCCCACGGGAATACCTTCCGCCTTGGCCCATTGGATGAAGTCGGCCACGATCAGGAAATAGCCGGCGAAACCCATGTGCTCGATCACGCCGAGCTCGTAGTCCAGCCGCTCCCGGTAGCGCCGCGCAGTCTCCGCGTCGGCGCCCATCGCGCCCAGCCGCGCGGCGAGACCTTCGCCAGCCATCGCCCGGATCGTTTCTTCCTCGGTCTGGCCGGGACGCACCTTAGGGCTGCGCGGCAGCAGCGGCTTGCGGGACTCGGCCATCACCGCGCAGCCGCGCGCGATCGCCAGCGTGTTGTCGCAGGCTTCCGGCAGATCGGCGAAGCGCAGCCGCATTTCGGCGGCCGGCTTGAACCAGGCCTCCGGGCTGACCCGGCGGCGATCCGGGTCGGCCAGTTGCCGCCCCTCGGCGATGCAGAGCAACGCGGCGTGTGGCTCGGCCATGTCCGGGGTGGCGAAATGGCAGTCATTGGTGGCGACCAGCGGCAGGCCGCGCGCATCGGCGAGCGCGATCAGCCCGGGTTCCAGCGCGCCGTCCGCCTCGTCATGGCGGTGCAGTTCGACCGCCATCCGGTCGGGAAAAGCTTCGGCCAGGGCGTCGCGCAGGCGTTCGGCCTCGGCACGCTGGCCTTCTGCGAGCAGCCGCCCCAACGGCCCGGCGGTGCCGCCGGTAAGCAGGATCAGCCCGGCGGCGGAGGCGGCAAGGGTTTCGAGGCTCAGCTGCGGCTTCAGCCCCGGTTCGGTATTCAGGAAACCATGCGAGGAGAGGCGTTGCAGATGGGCGAGGCCGGTCGCGTCCTTCGCCAGCAGCACCACCGGATCGGGCGGCAGGCGCGGGGCGTCGGCGCGCGCGAGGGCGAGCTGGCAGCCGATGATGGGCTGCACCCCGCGCGTCGCGCAGGCTTGCGAGAACTCGAGCGCGCCGAACAAGTTGGCGGTGTCGGTGATGGCGACCGCGGGCATCCGCGCGGCGGCGGCCAGCGCGGCGAGCTTGTCGGCCTTGATGGCGCCTTCGCTCAGCGAATAGGCGGAGTGAGCACGCAGATGGACGAAATCGGCATGGAGCATCGGCGCAGGCTACACGTTTTCCGGAGTCGCAGCAGGGGGCGAATTTCATCCCCGCCGCCGCCCGCCAACCCGGCGCGCACACCATCGTGATGGATGCCCGCGTAGCCGCGCCACGGGTTCGACCAAATCTCGACACTCCGGGCCCGGCACGCAATGGGGGCCACCCTCGGCGAGGCATCGACGATGACACAGATTGCGGCACGCCTCACGGCGACGACGATGATCGGCCGGATGGCGAGCGTCGTCAGCAGCCGGCTCGCCGACTGGCCTCCGGAAGTTGTGACGCTCGTTCTGGTCGGATTGGCGCTGCTGCTGGCATGGGTGCTGCAAGGGGTGGCGATCCGTGCCGTGCCGCGCCGGTTGCGGCTGCACAGACATGGCCTCGACCGGCTGGTGCAGCAGGCACGGCGCCCGCTGTTTTTCGGTTCGGTCATCCTGATGCTCGGCCTGGTGATGCCGGCCGCGCCGCTGTCACCTGGTGCTGCGCGGCTCGTCGGGCAGGGATTGCGCGCGGCGGTGGTGGTTCTGATCGGATGGACCGCGATCCTCGGCATCGATCTTCTGACCACGCGCCAGTTGGCGCGCCACCGCGACGACATCCAGAACGACCCGACCGCGCGCCGCCATGCCACCCAATGGCAGGTCCTGCGGCGGGCCTGCCACATCATCACGGTGCTGGTCACCACCGCCGCGGCCCTGATGGCGTTTCCCGCCGTGCGCGCCTATGGCGTCAGCCTGCTCGCCTCCGCCGGTGCCGCGGGCCTCGTGGTCGGCCTCGCGGCCCGCCCGGTTCTGTCCAATCTGATCGCCGGGATTCAGATCGCCATCACCCAGCCGCTCCGCATCGAGGACGCGGTGGTCATCAATGGCCAATGGGGATGGATCGAGGAGATCACCGCGACCTACGTGGTGGTGCGGATCTGGAACTGGCAACGCATGGTGGTGCCGCTGGCCTGGCTTTTGGAGCAACCGTTCCAGAACTGGACCCGCGACAGTTCGGAACTGATCGGCACGGTGCATTGGCACGTGGACTATACGGTTCCGGTGGACGTCCTCCGTCAGAAGCTCCAGGACATCGTGCATGCCAACCCGCTCTGGAGCGGCAAGGTGGTGGTCTTGCAGGTGACGCATGCCACGGCGCAGACGATGGAGCTGCGGGCACTGGTTTCGGCGCGCAATTCCGGCGAGGCATGGGACCTGCGCTGCGCGGTGCGCGAGCAGATGATCGCCTTCCTGCAGTCCGAGTATCCGCAAGCGCTGCCGAAGCAGCGGCTGGAGATCAGCGGCGGCGCGGCAGAGGCGCTGCGGACGGCGGCCTGATCCCGGCGGCGCGACACGATGACTCCTCGCTTGGACGGCGCGCCGGCGGCATGGTCTCGATTTCGCGCGCCGCCGCCACGCCAACCCTGCGCGCGATACGGTCGGCCGAAGGGGGCGACCGTATCAGGCCGGGATCCGCACCTTCAACTCGGCGATCCCGCGGATGAAATTCGAATAGATCCGCCGCGGCTCCGTCATCACGTCGATGCGCGGGAACCGCTTCAGGATCTCCTCCCACAGCACCGTCAGCTGCAACTCGGCCAGCCGTGCCCCCACGCAGCGATGGATGCCATAGCCGAACGACAGATGCTGGCGCGGCTTGCCCCGATCCACCCGGAACACCTCCGGCGCGTCCACATACTCGGGATCGCGATTGGCCGAGACGTACCACATCACCACCTTCTCGCCGGCGCGGATGCGCTGCCCGCCGATCTGCGCATCCGCCAGCGCCGTGCGCCGCATATGGATGATGGGCGAGACCCAGCGGATGATCTCCTGCGCCGCCGAGGCCGCCAGCCGCGGATCGTCGCGCAGCTTCCGCATCTCGCCCGGGTTCTGGTCCAGCGCCCACAGCCCGCCGGAGATGGAGTTGCGGGTGGTATCGTTGCCCCCCACGATCAGCAGCACCAGGTTGCCCAGGAACTCCATCGGTCGTTCCAGCTGATCGGCGGTCCCGGCCCCATGCGCCAGCATGGAGATCAGATCCGGTCCCGGCGCCGCCGCGGCGCGTTCGCGGAACAGCGCGCTGAACGTCTCCAGGCAGTCGCGCAGCAGTTCCAGCCGCTTCTCTTCTGAATCCACCACCCCTCCGGCGCGCACATCCATGGTGGCGACATCGGACCAGAAGGGCAGCTTGCGCCGCTCGGCGAAGGGGAACCCGAACAGGGTGGCCAGCATCCGCGTGGTCAGCTCGACCGCGACCAGATCGACCCAGTCGAAGATTTCGCCACGCGGCAGGTGGTCCAGTATGTCGGCCGCATGGGCGCGCACCGTCTGCGCCAGCTGGCCCAGATTGGTGGGGGTGAAGGCGGGGGCCACCACCCGGCGCTGGTCGGTATGCTGCGGCGGGTCCATCGAGATGAAGCTGGGGCGGCGGAAATCGTCCGGCCGATCGGTGATGGTGATCCCGCCCAGCCGCGCGGCCGAGGAAAAGCGCGTCGGATCGGCCTCCACCGCCAGCACCTCGGCGGCGCGCGAGAGGGACCAGAAGGCGCCATACTGCCCGTGGCCCTGCCAGTGCACCGGCGCATCGCGGCGCAGCCGGGCGAACCAGGGCTGCCATGTGTCGTGCTGGTAGAGCGTGGGGTCGGAGACGTCGATCCGATCCAGCGGTACCGACCACGGGTCGTCCTGAACCACGGCGTCCATCGCGCTCCGCTCCCTGTCACGTAAGCCGGACGCTACCCGAGGGTAGCGTCCGGCGCAACGGAAACCCGGACCGGCTAGCCGCGGGTGGGCTCCGTCTTCGGCCGCGGGTTGAAATCGGCCGGCGGGGTGGTGTGGATGCCGCGCTGCACATCGACCGGCACGATCCCGACCGCCTTGCACCCGTAGCCGGTCTGCTGCGGCAGCCGGTCCACCAGGGTGGCCGGCACCTCGGCATAGGAAGGCGGCAGTGGGGCCGCCCGCCCGTCCAGCCGCGCCGCATCGAACGCCGAGAGCAGATTGGTCACGTCCGGGGTCAGCGCGTCCTCCGGCCCGAGCCCCGCCTGATGGAAGCGCAGCCGTCCGATCTTCCGCCCTTCCAGCTCGTCGGGCAGCTTGGCGAGCGGCGTCAGCCCGAAGACGGCATCGACGAATTTCACCACCGAGGCATGATTGCCCACCGCGTGCGCCACCGCATGGACCCGCGCGTAGGGCGAGATCAGCAGCAGCGGCACCCGCGGCCCGTCGCTGATCCGGTCCCCGTTCGGCCCGTATTGCAGCGCCGGCGGAGGAACATGGTCGTAATCGCCCTCGGAATCGTCCCAGGTGATGATGATGGCGGCATGCTTCCAATAGCGGCTGGTGGCGATGGCGTTGATCGCGCGCGCCAGCATCGCTTCGCTGATCTGGGCGTCCGAGTAGCCGGGGTGATCGTCATCCCCCAGGAAGCGGCGGGCGACCGCGGCGGCGGGGTCGGCGGGCTTCATCCCGAAAATGTTGTCGAACCCGCCCTTGACGTAGAATACCCCGCCGGCGGCCGGCAGGGTTCCCGCCTTCAGCGCGGTGAAGAAATCCCCGAGCCCCTTCAGTTTCGCCCGCATCGCCGGATTATTGGCGATGTAGCCGAAATATTGCGGCCCGTTGTGGTGCGTGATGTAGGAAGCGTGCTGGCCGGTGGCGTCGGTCGGATCGACCGGATCGGTCGGCTCGTGATCGAAGCCTTCCTCGAACCAGCGCCACGCCACCGCCATGTGCCCGCCGCGCCCGATCGCCGCCACATCCTGGCGCACATCGGCGAGGTCGGTGGCCGGATCGCGGTCCTCGCGCACCACCGCGGGCAGGCTGCGCCCAGCCAGGGTCAGCGGCAGCGAGGCGTAGGTCTGGTTGATCTGCACCGGGTACGGGTGCGGGCCGCTGAAATCATGCGGGTTGACCGCGATCGGATCCGCCCCCTTGTCGAGCGGCGAGCCCCAGAACGGGTCGCGGTCGCTCGCCACCGGCTCGCCGCGGTCGCGGTTGGCATCCCACCAGGCCTCGGCCGGATGCAGCATCCACTGGGTCACCCCGGTCTGGGCGGCGATGATCGAGAGATTGCCCGGGGTCGAGGGGCCGACGATCTCCTGGAAGATGTGGTCGAACAGGGTGAACCGGTCTGCGTAGCGCCACAGGATGGGGACGGTGTCGCAATCCTCGTAGGCCATGGTGAGTTCGCCGAACTGCTTGGCCATCAGGCTCGGGTTGCCGTGGGGGGACCATTTGCGCTCCTCGGCCAGGGCGAAATGATCCATCAGGGCGCGCCCGGCCTCGGTATCCATCTTGCGGAACAGGATGTCGTGCGAGTGATCGACGTCGTCGGTGTCGGCGGCGAATTGCGCGGGGCCGATGCGGAACGGCGAGATGCTGCCCATCGTGCCATCGGTGTTCAGGATCGGCTGCACGAAGCCCGGCGTTGCGGCGGCGGGGTGGCTGTAGATCCCGTCCGCGCCCGGATAGGTGCCGAAATAGGAGTCGAAAGACCGGTTTTCCTGATATAGCACGAACACGTAGCGAATGTGCCGGCGCACCAGCGCGAGCCGCTGCGCCGCGGTCAGCCGGGGTTCCGTCGCCGCCGGCACCACATAGGGGCGGACATCCGGCGTGGGCGCGGCATCGATGCCCCCCGCCCGCGCCAGCGACAGCCCGAGCGCGGTCGCCCCCAGGAAACCGGCGAGACGGCGGATGAACATGCGAACCCCCGAAAATGACGGCGACCGTTTTGCCGCCCCGCCGCCGCTCTGCAAGCAACGCTTTTATGACGGCCCCACCGCCGGTACCGAGGCAGCCGGTCCAGGGGTTGCGAGCGTGGGCGCCATCGGCTGCACCATCCGCAGCGCGGTCCCCACCACCGCCCCCACATTGCCCAGATCCGCCGGCACGATGAGCGTGGTGCCCGCCTTCGCCAGCGCCCCCCACTGGCCGATGAAATCCTTCGCCAGCTGCATCTGCATCGCCGCCATCCCGCCATCCCCGACCGTCGCCGCGCCGATGGTGCGGATCGCCGCGCCGGTGGCGGTGGCGACCAGTTCGATCGCCTTGGCCTCGCCCTCGGCGCGCAGCACCTCCGCCTGGCGGCGGCCATCGGCGACGTTGATGTCCTGCTGACGCTGGCCTTCCGAGGTGTTGATCTGCTGCTGGCGCAGTCCCTCCGACCGCGCGATGGTGGCGCGCTTCTCGCGCTCCGCGGTGATCTGCAGCTCCATCGCGCGCAGGATCTCGGGCGGCGGGTTGATGTCCTTGATCTCGTAGCGCAGCACCTTGATGCCCCAGTTCACCGCCGCCTCATCGACCGAGGCGGCGACCGCGGTATTCAGCAGCTGGCGCGAGGACAGCGCCTGGTCCAGGTGCAGCTTGCCGATCTCCGATCGCATCGTGGTCTGCGCCAGCTGCATCGCCGCGTTCATCGGGCTGGACGACCCATACGCCGCCTTCACCGGATCGGTGATCTGCAGATAGAGGAACCCGTCCACCGTCAGCGTGGTGTTGTCGAGCGAGATGCAGACCTGCGGCGGCACTTCGGTCGGCACTTCGCGGGTGTCGAACCGGTAGGCCACGCGGTCGGTGAACGGGATCAGCAGGTTGAGCCCAGGCCCCAGCACGCGATGGAAGCGGCCCAGCCGTTCGACCACCCAGGCCTGCTGCTGCGGCACGATGCGCAAGCCGTTGCGCAGCACCGCGAAGGCGAACATCAGCAGCAGGATGACGACGATCAGGGGCAGGATGGCGTTCATGGCGGCGGCTCCAACAGGGGGGCGAGACGGAGGCAGTTGCCTTTGTGGCCGACGATGCGGGCCATCGCCCCGGGCGCCGGCGCGGCGCCAGCGGCCATCTCGGCGTCCCAGCGCGTGCCGCGATAACGCACCACCAGCCGGCCAGTGGCCGGTTCGACGGCATCGACCCGGACCGGTTGACCGAGATCGAGGTCACGCAGACCCGGGCGGCGCGCGAAACGGCGGCGGATGAACCAGACCAGGCCGACCGCGACCACCAGGCCGCCGAGGAAGGTCATCAGCAGGGCTTCATCGGGCAGCACGAAGCCGAGCAGGAAGGTGAGGAAGGCCACGGCGGCGATCGCGGCAAGATAGAACGTGCCGGTGTGCAGTTCCGACAACCCGGCGAGCAGGGCGAGAATCAGGAAGGCCCATTGCATGGGCGGAGCATAGGCCGTGCCGGGGGCGCGGGCTACCGGGCCGGGCGGGTTGTCAACGCGACGCAACCGAACGCCCCCCGGCTCCGCCGCATGATCCCGCCCCGCGCAGTCCCAGACCCTCACCGATCGGGAAGGCCGCCTTGCATGCGTCAGCTGCCGAATATCGCGCCGAACCCGGAAGGCCGGCCGCGGGAGGCGGCTACTCGAAGTCCGCCTCGTCGGCCTCGACCGGCGCGGGGTCCAGGCTGGTTTCCTCGGTGTAGATGGTGACCAGCGTCTCGGTGACCAGCGGCCCGGTCCGGCCCAGCAGCCGGGCCAGGTCCCATTGCGTGACCCAGCCCTTGATGTAGTGGCGCATGGTGCGCGAGCCGGTGCGCACCGGCGGCGGCAGCGCGGGGGCCGGCCAGTCATAGGCCTCGGTATAGAGGGCGCGCAGCCGGTCGTGGCAGGCGGCGAGCTCGTCCTCCCCGGGCGGGGACAGGCGATGCTCGCGCTCGGCGCGCGCGATCGCCTCGATGCCGGCGGGCGCCAGCTGCGCCTCCGCCTCGCGGCCCTTGAGGCGCAGCCGGTCCGGCAGCGCCCGCGCGTCGTCGCGGGGTGCGATCACCGAGGCGGTGAAATCGTCGGTCACCGCGAACAGGCTGACCAACCCCGGCGGACGGGCGGCACCGGGCAGGCCGAGCCAGCGCGCGAGTTCGGCATAGGCGAGGCCGCGTTGCAGCGCGCTGTAGCGGCCGATCAGCTCAACCTCGTCGAGGAACAGGCACCACGGGCCATAGCCGGCGGCCTCGAACAGCCGGGGCAGGAACGCAAGGCGCTGCGCCGGCAGATCGCGCGCATCCGCCCGCGTGGGCGCGAATTTCCCGCGGATGCCAGCATCGCGCAGCGCGCCGCGCAGCCAGACCGCGGGGAGCCGGCCGCCGGCCAGCATCCGCTCGAAGGCCCGGATCACCCCGGCGGCGTCGCCGGCCCGGCCCAGCAGGCGCAGCAGCGCGGCGAAGACCGGGGCGAAGCCCGAGTCCGGGGCGGCGATTTTGGCTTCCAGCGCATCCAGCCGGTCGGGCTGTTCGCGCAGGCCGGCGAGGCAGGCGCCGAGCGCGTCATCGGCGGAATCCGGCAATTCGGCCGTGCGCACCGCGGCGGCAAAGACCGCGGCTTGGTTCGCCAGCGGGGTCTCCTTGCTGATCGCCACCCGGCTGACCACCGCGCGATGGGCGCGGGCGGCCTCGGCCAGATAGCCCAGCAGATGCGACTTTCCCGCGCCGAAGCCGCCGGCGATGCCGAAGCCCGGGCGGCGATCGGGAGTCCAGGCGGTTTCGAGGGCGGCGTCGAAGGCGGACTCGATCCGCCCCTGTTCGGTGCCCAGCAGCCGGATGGCGGTGCGGTTGGGCACCCCGGCGCGAAGGGCCTCGATGGCGATGCGCGAGTCGAGCTTCATGTCGCCACCCAGACCAGCGGGGCCACCGGGTTCTGCCCCTCCCCGGGGCGCACATCGGGCCAGACCCGCATCCTGAGCGCGTCGTACTGATCGAGCGCGCGGCGGGAGTCACCGCCGATCAACGCGTCCTCGGCCAGCACCACCATCAGCAGGCCGGGCAGGTGCTCGGCGTCGTCGATCAGCTCCCGCAGGACTTCGTACGTGTCCATCACAGCCGCGGGGGAGTAGCGTAACTCGCCCTCCGGCGCCGGGCCGGGCTGGTGGAGGCGGCGCGCGTCCAGGCTGACCAGCAGCCCGTTGGCGCCGGCGGCGCGCACCCAGTGGCAGAGGCCGATCAGCATCGCCCGCGCATTGGCGCGGTTGATCCGCCCGCCGATGGCGGCGGCGCGCAGCGCGGCGGCCGGGATTTTCTCCCCGTCGAGCCAGGCGCGGGCGGTCGCGGCGGCGGTCGCGTCGCCATCGAGCGCGCCGGCGCAGAGCGCGAGCAGGGCGGCGCGGAAATCCTGCGCATAGGCGCGTTCGCGCCAGATCGCGCGGGTGAGCCAGAGGTTGAGCTGGCTGTTGAGCAGCGGCGGGGCGACCTCCAGCGCCGCGGCCAAGGCGGCGCGCGAGAGCGTCTGGCCCGGCCGCGGCCAGGGATAGCCGTTGGCCGCGAACAGGGCTTCCAGGAAGCCCTGCACCATCGCCGGCCAGGGCAGCGCCCGCGCCAGCGCGAAGAACAGGTCCTGCGGCATGTGCAGGCGGGTGGTGGCGGCATCGATCGCCACCGGGTGCAGCCTGTGCGCGCGGGCCAGGGCGGCGAGGCGGCCGGTGATCCGGTCGATGCCGCGCCCGTCCGTCACCGCGATGCGCAGTGCCGCGCCGCCGGCGGGGATGAACTCGGCAAGATATTCGGCGGCGAGGATGCGCAGCCAGTCCTCGGCGCCGAGCGGGGCGGGGGCGAGCTCTTCCACCGGCTACGGGTCCA
>JAKBCO010000099.1:8042-11045 GCA_021807785.1 Pseudomonadota bacterium | reverse complement strand
CCACGATCCCCCGCCGCCGCCGGAGCCGGCGGCGGCGGGGAAGCAGTCACATATTGATGTAGCCGTTGATCTCGTGCTCCGCCCAGTCGAGGACATCCTTCATCTTCTGGTTCTGCTTGGTCAGCTTGGTCACCATCACGTTGAAGGTGGCATTGCTGAACAGCTGCGACGCGATCCGCGGCGGCGCGGGCGAGCAGCTCGCGTTGCTGATCGAATCGTGCCACGGACGGATCGGGTAGTTATAGACCGTCCCGACCGGCGGCCCCTCGGTGGACCAGATATTGAAATTGTGCATGCTCATCAGGGGCGGGATGTCGTAGCCGGCCGACGCGTCGCACAGCTTCTCCACCTGCGGACGTTGTTGCAGCCAGGTCAGCAGCTCCTTCGCCGCCGCCTGGTGCTTGCTGAACTTCCATACTCCCCAGAAGAACGGGTCGTACGGGATCGCGCGCGCCTTCGGGCCCACGGGGCTCGGGAAGGTCCAGCAATCGGCCGCCACTTTCGGCGCATCCCGGCGGGCCACGAACCATGCCGACGGCGGGTTGAAGATCAGCGCCGACTTGCCGGAAATCAACGCCCGGTTATTGGAGGCATCGTTGTAGGACCCGGTATCGGCCGGCAGATAGGGGACCAGCTTCTGCATGTATTCCAGGACCTGCATCACCGGCTCCGAACGCACGGTGATATTGCCCTTGGCATCGACCAGTGCGGCCCCGTAGGCGCGCATCACACCACCGCTGAAATCCACCGAGTCCGACGTCTGACCGATGCCGATGCCGTAATGCAGGCCCGCCTTCGCCGCCGCCGGCGCGAGCTTCAGCAGCTCCGCATAGGTCCAGTCCTTCGCCCCCGCGGTCGCGCCGGGCTTGGCGGGATACCAGGACTCGACATCGATGCCCTGCGACTTGAAGAAGCTGATGCGTCCGCAGGCCGGCTTGTACTGCGATCCGACGCTGGTCGGCAGCGCCATCCAGTGCCCCTTCACCTGCGCCATGTATTGCGCCGCCGGGTCCATCGCGCCGTACTGCTTGATGAGCCCATCGACCACGTCGTCCATGACGATCAGGTGCTCGTGGTAATGCTGAACGTCCCAGACCGAGAACGCCATCACGTCGTGCCCGGTGCCCGACAGCGCCTCGGCGGCCTGGGTCAGCGGCAGCTTGCTGTTGGCCGAGCCGGCGCTGAGCAAGTCGAGCGTCACATCGACCTTGTTCTTCTTGCCCCACTCGGCGACGAGCTGCTTCATCACCGGGTTGGCGGCCGGGACCCAGTGGTCCCAGAACGCGAGCTTGAGCGAGCCGGCCGCATGGGCAGTGCGCACATGCACAAGCGGCAGCGCCGCCGCGGCCACACCGGCCTTGAGCGCGTCGCGCCGCGTCAGCCGGCCGGCTGTTTTGGTTGCCTTCATGGACGTCGATCCTCCGAATCGTCGGGTTGCCCCGACACCGTGGGTGTCGCGCCCTTGCGCGACGCGCCGACTATCGCCCCCCCGGCATGGGCTGGCAACCGTGCCCGGTCTGTGGCAATCCCCCGCCGTCCCCGCTGCGAGCATCCCTGGCATGTCCCCCAAGCCCGCCTATCGGCGCGTCCTGCTGAAGCTGTCCGGCGAGGCGCTGATGGCGCGGCGCGAATACGGGCTCGACAACGACATGGTGCGCGCGATCGCCGCCGATATCGGCGCCGTCGTCGCCCTCGGCGTGCAGGTTTGCGTGGTGATCGGCGGCGGCAACATCTTCCGCGGCGTCTCGGCGGCGGCGGCGGGGATGGAGCGCGCGCAGGCCGATTACATCGGGATGCTGGCCACGGTGATGAACGCGCTGGCGATGCAGGCGGCGCTGGAGGCGCATGGCGTCGCCACCCGGGTGCAGTCGGCGA
This sequence comes from Pseudomonadota bacterium, assembly GCA_021807785.1. Taxonomy (GTDB): domain Bacteria; phylum Pseudomonadota; class Alphaproteobacteria; order Acetobacterales; family Acetobacteraceae; genus JAJZVS01. The sequence continues at coordinate 9,170 of JAKBCO010000099.1, read as the reverse complement.
TTCCGATGTCCTCGGTCTGCGAACCCTATATCCGCCGCCGCGCCGAGCGGCACATGGAGAAGGGCCGGGTGGTGATCTTCGCCGCCGGCACCGGCAACCCGTTCTTCACCACCGACACCGCCGCCGCCCTGCGCGCGGCGGAGATGGGCGCCGACGCGCTGTTCAAGGGCACCCAGGTGGACGGGGTGTACAGCGCCGATCCGCGCCGCGACACGGCGGCGACGCGCTACGAGGAGCTCACCTACCAGACCGTCCTCGCCGACCAGCTGGCGGTGATGGACGCCGCCGCGATCAGCCTCGCGCGCGAGAACAAGCTGCCGATCGTGGTGTTCAACATCCACGCCCCGGGCGCTTTCGCCGCGGTGGTGCGCGGGGAGGGCCGGTTCACCCGGATCCACGAGCCGGAGGCGGGATGATCGGCCCCACGACCCCTTGAAACTGCGGTGAATCTGGCGTTCCAGGCGCGACTGGGCTACGCCGCGCCCCAACGGCGCCCATTACCACCACGCACCGGGAGGCTGAGATGCCCGCCGACCTCAACGCCCTGAAACAGGACCTGACCCGCCGGATGGATGGCGCGCTCGACACGCTCAAGCGCGAGTTCGCCGGCCTGCGCACCGGCCGCGCCAGCCCCGCCCTGCTGGAGCCGGTGCGGGTGCCGGCCTATGGCAGCGAGGTCCCCCTCACCCAGGTCGGCACCGTCGGCGCGCCGGAGCCGCGGATGCTGACCGTCCAGGTCTGGGACCGCGCCCTGGTCGGCGCGGTGGAACGCGCCATCCGCGACGCCGGCCTCGGCCTCAACCCCGCCTCGGACGGGCAGATGGTGCGGGTGCCGATCCCCCAGCTCACCACCGAGCGCCGCGCCGAGCTGGTCAAGGCCGCCCATAAATACGCCGAAGGCACCCGGGTCGCGGTGCGCGGGGTGCGCCGCGACGGCATGGAGCAGGTGAAGGGCTACGAAAAGAAGCACGAGATCGGCGAGGACGTCGCCAAGCGCTGGCACGAGGACGTGCAGAAGCTCACCGACCAGTACGTGAAGAAGGTGGACGACGCGCTGGCGGATAAGGAAAAGGACATCAAGCAGGTCTGACCGCCGCATGACCAGCCCGCCGCCGGCGCCGCCCACCC
>JAKBCO010000099.1:0-7942 GCA_021807785.1 Pseudomonadota bacterium | reverse complement strand
CCGGCGCCGCCCACCCACGTCGCGATCATCATGGACGGCAACGGCCGCTGGGCCGCGTCGCGCCACCTGCCGCGCCTCGCCGGCCACCGCGAGGGCGCGCGCGCCGTCCGCCGCACCATCGAGGCGGCGATCGACCAGGGAATCGGCTGGCTCACCCTCTACGCCTTCTCCTCCGAGAACTGGCGCCGCCCGCAGGCCGAGGTGACCGACCTCACCGGCCTCCTGCGCCAATATATCCGCTCCGAACTCGCCGAGCTCGCCGAAGCCGGGGTGCGCCTCAGGATCATCGGCGAGACGGCGCGCTTCCCCGCCGATATCCGCGCCGATCTCAGGGCCGCCGAGGCGCGCACCGCCGGCAACACAAGGCTCAACCTCACCATCGCGCTCTCCTACGGGGCGCGGGCCGAACTCGCCGCCGCCGCCCGCGCGCTCGCGCGGGACGTCCGCGCCGGCACCCGCGACCCGGAGACGATCGACGAGGCCGCGCTGGCCCGGCAGCTCTTCACCGCCGGCATGCCCGACCCCGACCTGCTGATCCGCACCTCCGGCGAGCGGCGCCTGTCCAACTTCCTGCTCTGGCAATGCGCCTATGCCGAATTCGTCTTCCAGGACGTGCTCTGGCCGGACTACGACGCCGCCCGGCTGGCCGAGGCGCTGGCCGAATTCGCCGGGCGCGAGCGCCGCTTCGGAGCCCGCCCTGGCTAGTCCGACCCCCTGGGCCGATCTGCGCCTGCGCCTGTTCTCGGCGCTGGTGATGGTTCCGCTGGCGCTGCTCGCCATCTGGATCGGCGGCGCCTTGTACGACGGGCTGATCCTGGGCGCCGCGGCGGGGCTGGCGGTGGAATGGGGCGGGCTCTGCCGGGGCAGTCCGGCCTGTCACCGGCGGGTGGCGGGCGGCGTCGCCTGGATCGCCCTGGCCGCCGCGGCGGCGCTGTGGTTGCGCGCGGACCCGCTGGTGGGGCGGGCCAATATCGGCTTCCTGGTGGTGGTGGTCTGGGCCAGCGACATCGGCGCCTACCTGGTCGGACGGGCGCTGGGCGGGCCGAAACTCGCGCCGGCGATCTCCCCGGGCAAGACCTGGGCGGGCGCGGCCGGCGGGCTGGCCGCGGCGGCGCTGCTGGGGGTGGGGATCGCGCTGGTCCACGGGCTGCGCCATCCCGGCCCGCCCTGCCTCGCCCGCGCGGCGGGGCTGGCGGTCGCGGTCTCGGTGCTGGGCCAGGCGGGAGATCTGGCCGAATCCTGGGCCAAGCGGCGGCTCGGGGTGAAGGATTCCGGACGCCTCATCCCCGGCCATGGCGGGCTGCTGGACCGGCTGGACGCGGCGCTGGCGGTGCTGCCCCCGGCGGCGCTGCTGGCCATGTGGCATGGAGCTGGGGTAGTGCTGTGGCGATGAACCCGCCCCGCAGCGTCACCCTGCTCGGCTCCACCGGCAGCGTGGGCACCCAGACCGTCGATCTGCTGACCGCCGCCCCCCCCGAACGCTTCCGGGTGGTGGCGCTGGTGGCCGGGCGCAACGCGGAACGCCTGGCCGCCCAGGCCCGCGCCCTCGGCGCGCGTTTCGCCGCCGTCGCCGACGAGGCCGCCGGCCCCGCGCTCCGCGCCGCGCTGGCGGGATCCGGCATCGCCAACGGCGCCGGCCCCGCCGCGGTCGCCGACGCCGCCGCCATGCCGGCCGACTGGACCATGGCCGCCATCACCGGCGCCGCCGGCCTCGCCCCCACCCTGGCCGCGGTCCGCAACGGCGGCGTCATCGCGTTGGCCAACAAGGAAGCCCTGGTCTCGGCCGGGGACGTGATGCTGCGCGCCGTCGCCGCCGCCGGCGCCACCCTGCTGCCGGTGGATTCCGAGCACAACGCCATCTTCCAGTCCCTCGCCGACGGCAACCGGGCGGCGGTGGAGCGCATCATCCTGACCGCCTCCGGCGGCCCGTTCCGCACCTGGTCCCTCGACCGGATGCGCGCCGCCCGCCCCGAGGACGCGCTGAACCACCCGATCTGGTCGATGGGCGACAAGATCACCATCGATTCCGCCACCCTGATGAACAAGGGCCTGGAAGTGATCGAGGCGGCACGGCTGTTCGCGCTGGCCGAGCCCGAGATCGAGGTGCTGGTGCATCCGCAATCGGTCATCCACGGCATGGTCTGCTACGCCGACGGCAGCGTGATGGCCCAGCTCGGCGCGCCGGACATGCGGGTGCCGATCGCCCATACCCTGGCCTGGCCGGCGCGCATGGCCACCGCCGGGCGGCGGCTGGATCTGGCCGCGGTGGCACGGCTCGAGTTCTTCCCCCCGGAGCCCGACCGGTTTCCCGCGCTGCGACTGGCCCGCGCGGCCTTGCGCGCGGGCGGTGGCGCCCCCACCATTCTGAGCGCCGCGAACGAAGTGGCGGTGGCGGCATTTCTTGAGCGAAAGATCGGTTTTCTGGACATTGTTGCCACCGCGGAGACCGCGCTGGACCGGCTCGGTGCCCCGGATTTGCCCGATCTCGCCGCCGTCATCGCCCTCGACGCCGCGGCACGGGCCGTCGCGAATACGGTGGTCAACGCCCGATAACTGTGGTAGGCTTCATTATTGAAGCAGCCGCCAAGGATCCGATCGTGCTCCACGACCTGCCCGACCTGTTGCGTACCCTCGCCGCCTTCGGCGTGGTCCTCGGCGTGCTGATCTTCTTCCATGAACTCGGCCACTACCTCGCCGCGCGCTGGCGCGGGGTGAAGGTGGATGCCTTCTCCCTCGGCTTCGGCCCCGCCATCGCCCGCCGCACCGACAAGCACGGCACGGTCTGGAAGCTCTGCGTCCTGCCGCTCGGCGGCTACGTGAAGCTGCACGGGCAGGAACGGCCGCAGGACGTCTCCGACGAAACCCGCGCCGGCTGGGTGCGCGGGCAGACGTTCCACGACAAGCCGCTGGCCTCCCGCGCCATCGTGGTCGCGGCCGGACCGGTGGCCAATTTCGTCCTCGCCACCGTCGTCTTCGCGCTGCTGTTCGGGGTGATCGGCCGGCCGGTCACCCTGCCCATCGTCGATCAGGTGATCGCCCATTCCGCCGCCGCCGGCGCCGGGCTGCACGTGGGTGACCGCATCACCTCGGTCGATACCACCCCGATCGCCAATTTCCAGCAGTTGCAGCGGGTAATCGCGGCGCGGCCGGACACCCGCGTCACCCTCGGGCTGCAACGCGCGGGCAAGGGCATGACCGTCACCCTCAAGACCGGCGCGCGCACGCTGGACGGGCGCACGCTCGGCGTGCTGGGGGTCGCGGGCGATCAGATGGCCTACCAGCCGCTCTCCCCGCTCGCCGCCCTCGGCGACGGGGTGTGGGAGACCTGGCACGTCACCGACCAGACCGCGACCGGCCTCTGGCAGATCGTCTCCGGCCAGCGCGGCACCAAGGATCTGGGCGGGCCGATCCGCATCGCCCAGCTCTCGGGGGAGGTCGCCACCCAGGGCCTGCCCGACCTGTTGAGCTTCATCGCCATCCTCTCGGTCAATATCGGCCTCATCAACCTGCTGCCGGTGCCGATCCTGGATGGCGGGCACCTGCTGTTCTATCTGCTGGAGGCGCTGCGCGGCCGGCCGCTACCGGCACGGGCGCAGGAATACGGGTTCCGCGCCGGGCTGGCGTTGCTGGCAGGGCTCTTCGTCTTCGCCACCTTCAATGACCTCACCCATCTCGGCCTGTTCCACTGGCTCATCCACTGATTTACCCGGCCTCGTTCGGAGGCCGGGTCTATCGCGCGTCGGGTTGGCGGGCGGCGGCGCACGAAATATGACTCGTGGTGACCGCCGTTGACCCATTCTTCAGGGGTCAACGGCGGCCACCTTGACCCGCCGCGCCTCGCGCTGGCCGGCCTGCGCGGCGCGCTCGCCGGCCCGTTCGACCTGACCCTGGCGCGCGGGGAATGCGTGGCCATCTCCGGCCCGTCCGGGGCCGGCAAGTCGCTGCTGCTGCGCATGATCGCCGATCTGGACCCGAACCAGGGGGAGGTGGCGCTGGACGGCCGCCCGCGCGCCAGCTTCTCCGCCCCGGACTGGCGCCGCCACGTACTCTATTGCCCGGCCGAATCCGGCTGGTGGGCGCAAGGCGTGGCGGCGCATGTGCCGCCGGCGCGCCGCCACGCCTGGGCCGCGCTGGCCGAACGGCTCGGCCTCGATCCGGCGCTGCTGGACGGGCCGGTGGCGCGGCTCTCCACCGGCGAACGCCAGCGGCTGGCGCTGAGCCGCGCGCTGCTGGCGGACCCCGCCGTGCTGCTGGCCGACGAGCCCACCGGCCCGCTGGACCCGGAGAACACCGCAAGGGTGGAGGCGCTGCTGGCCGAGCGCCTCGCGGCCGGCATGGCGCTGCTGCTGGTCACCCATGATACCGCGCAGGCGACCCGGCTGTCGGCCCGGCGGCTGCGGCTGGAGGCCGGGCGGTTCGTGGCGCCATGAAACCCATCCTGCTCACCTGGCCGGACCTCGCGCTGGCCTCGCTGCTGCTGCTCGCCGATGGGGGGCTTTCGATCTGGCTGCAACTCGGGCTGCACCGGCGGCTGGGGGTGGCCGCCGCGCGCATGGTGGCGCAGCTGATCGCGGTGGGGCTGGTCCTGCGGGTGGTGTTCGCGGTGGCCAACCCGGCCATAACCCTGGCCTGGGTGCTCACGATGGTGGCGCTGGCGGCGCGCGAGGTGGCGGCACGCCCCGAACAGCGCCTCGGCCGCTGGGGCAATCTCTCGGTCGGCGCCTCGGCGGTGGCCTTCGCCACCTTCCTGACCGCGATCCTGGCGCTGACCACGGCGATCCGCCCCCACCCCTGGTACGACCCGCGCTATGCGGTGCCGCTCTCCGGCATGATCCTGGGCAACGTGCTCAACGCCGCCAGTCTGGCGCTGGACGCGCTGCTGGCCGGCGCCTCCGCCGGGCGCGCGGCGATCGAGGCGCAGCTCTGCCTCGGCGCCAGCTTCCGCCAGGCGATGCGGCCTTACGTGCGCGATGCGGTGCGCCGCGCCCTGCTGCCGATCGTCAACACCATGTCGGCGGCCGGGGTGGTCACCCTGCCGGGCATCATGACCGGGCAGATCCTGGCCGGGATGGACCCGCTGGAGGCGGCCAAATACCAGATCCTGCTGATCTTCCTGCTGGCCGGCGGCAGCGGGCTGGCCGCCGTCTCGGTGAGCTTGCTGGCGGCGCACCGGCTGACCGATTCCCGCCAGCGCCTGCGGCTGGACCGGCTGACCGCGCGGCGGGGATAGAAGCCGCGCCCGGGGCAGGGTAAATTCGGCCCCGCAAGGGAGTACCGTCCATGACCCCAAGCTATGTCCATGGCGCCAGCGACGTGACGTTGCTGGGGCAGACCGTGGGCGCGAATCTCGCCGCCACCACGGCCCGCTTCCCCGACCGCCCGGCCCTGATCGTCCCCGCGCGCGACGTGCGCTGGACCTACGCGGACTTGCTGTCCCGCGCCGAGGACTTCGCCGCCGGCCTGCTGGCGCTCGGTCTCGAACCCGGCGACCGGGTGGGGATCTGGTCGCCCAACAACCCCGAATGGGTGGTCACGCAATTCGCCACCGCGCTGGCCGGGCTGATCCTGGTGAACATCAATCCGGCCTACCGGCTGACCGAGCTGGAATACGCGCTCAGGAAGGTCGGCTGCCGGGCGCTGGTGACGGCGACCGCGTTCAAGACCTCGGACTATATCGGGATGCTGAACACCCTGGCGCCCGAGCTGCCGCGGGCCAGCCCCGCGGCGCTCCACGCGGCGCGGCTGCCGGAGCTGCGCAGCGTGATCCAGATCGGCGGTCCCGCCGCCGCCGGCACCCTGGCCTTCGCGGAGGTAACCGGCGATGCCGCCGCCCGCGCCCGGCTGGCCGAGATCGGGCCACGGCTGCAATTCGACGACCCGATCAACATCCAGTTCACCTCCGGCACCACCGGCGCGCCGAAGGGCGCCACCCTCACCCACCACAACATCCTCAACAACGGCTATTTCATCGGCGAGGCGATGCGGCTTTCCGAGCAGGACAGACTCTGCATCCCGGTGCCGCTCTATCATTGTTTCGGGATGGTCCTGGGCAACCTCGCCTGCACCACCCATGGCGCGGCGATGGTCTATCCGGGCGAGGGGTTCGACCCGCTCGCCACGCTGCGCACCGTGGCCGAGGAGCGCTGCACCGGGCTGCACGGCGTGCCCACCATGTTCATCGCCGAGCTCGACCACCCCGAGTTCCGGAGTTTCGACCTGTCCTCGTTACGGACCGGCATCATGGCCGGCTCCCCCTGCCCGATCGAGGTGATGCGCCGCGCGGTGGCGGAGATGCATCTCTCCGAAATCACCATCGCCTATGGCATGACCGAGACCAGCCCGGTGAGCTTCCAGACCACCGCCGACGATCCGCTGGAACGGCGCGTCTCGACGGTGGGGCGGATCCACCCGCATGTGGAGGTGAAGATCGTCGATGCCGAGGGCCGGGTGGTGCCGCGCGGCCTCCCGGGCGAGCTTTGCACCCGCGGCTATCTGGTGATGCAGGGCTATTGGGGCGATCCCGAGCGCACGGCGGAGGCGATCGACGCCGCGCGCTGGATGCACACCGGCGACCTCGCCACCATCGACGCCGAGGGCTACTGCAACATCGTCGGCCGCATCAAGGACATGATCATCCGCGGCGGGGAGAACGTCTATCCGCGCGAGATCGAGGAGTTCCTCTACCGCCACCCCGACATCCAGGACGTGCAGGTGTTCGGCGTGCCGGATGCCCGCTACGGCGAGGAGATCGCGGCCTGGATCCGCCCCCGCCCGGGCGCGGCCCTGACCGCCGAGGCGGTGGTGGCCTTCTGCGCCGGCCAGATCGCCCACTACAAAGTCCCGCGGCACATCCGGCTGGTGGACGAGTTCCCGATGACGGTGACCGGGAAGGTGCAGAAATACCTGATGCGCGAGCGGATGGCGGCCGAGCTCGGGGTGACGGCGGCGAAGACCGCCTGAGCGGGCGGGGCCGCGCGCCGTGATCCTGCGAACCGACCGCGCGCGGCCGGGCGTGCCGTTCAGCCGTCGGAGCCGAGGGTGATCGGGATCTCGCGGGCCTCCGGCTGCTCCCCGGTGCCGGGCGCGTCTCCGGCGAGTTCGGCCTCGATCGCGGCCGAGGCGTCGGCGCCGCCCTGGACGGGTTCCTCGCCATTGAAGCGGCGCGGCGGGTAGCCGCCCTGGCCGCCTGGCCCCGCGGGTTGCTGGACCTGCTGCGCCTGGTTCATGGCGTTGAGGATACGGAAATAATGTTCGGCGTGCTGGAAGTATCCCTCCGCCGACACCCGGTCACCGCTCGAGGTCGCGTCGCGTCCGAGCTGGAGATATTTCTCGAACAGCTGCTGCGCGGTGCCGCGCACCCGCAGATCCGGGCCGATGCTGTCGAAGACATGGTTGCGGTTGAGCGGGACACCGCCGTTGCCGCCGTTGCCGCCGCCGCTTTGCTGACGGGGCGGGCCGGAATTGTTGCGATGGCCGCCGCGGCCACGCATGCGCTTCATGTTCATCGCGGACCAGTCACGCTTTCCTGTTGGCGCGGGCCGCGGCGAGGAGCGCGGCCGGCGAAGCTTGCAGGGTGGTCGATCTCGGCAACCCGGGGCGGCGCGGTGTGCGCCCGAACGGCCCGGCGGAACTGCCCGCGCCATCGCGTCGGGCCGACCGAGACGGTGACATAGCGCATCCTGGCCTTGTGTCAATGTCGGCTTGGGGGAGCCGCGCGAGAGGCATAAACACCCCGCCGCCCCCGTCCTGGCCGGGCTTGACCCGGCCATCCACCCAAGACCTGCCCGCCCCAGACCTTCCCGCCCGGGACCATCGCCGGCCACAGGACCAGCATTAACCTCTCATTAGCAAAAAAGTCCTTGCCGTCGCGCCGCCGTTGTTCTATCTTCCCCCCATCAACAACCCAGGACCCGCCCACCCCGCCATGCCGCCCCGCCCCGTC
>JAKBCO010000345.1 GCA_021807785.1 Pseudomonadota bacterium | reverse complement strand
CCGGCGGACTGCGCGCGGAGAATCGCCAACGCCCGCGCGGCGTCGGGCTCGGGGACGAAGGCCACCAGCCGGCCCTCGTTCGCGACGTACCAGGGGTCGAGCCCCAGAATCTCGCACGCGCCCTGCACCGGCTCGCTCACCGGGACGGCATCGGTCTCGATCGAGAGCTCCACTCCGGCGGCCGAGGCGATCTCCACCAGCGCCGTCGCCAGCCCGCCGCGCGTCAGATCGCGCAGGCAGTGCAGCCGTACCCCGGCCGCGATCAGCGCCGCCACGGTGGGGGCGAGGCAGGCGAGATCGCTCGCCACCGGCGGGTCGAACCCCAATCCCTCGCGCGCCGCCATCACGGCGATGCCGTGCCGGCCGACATCCCCGCTCAGCAGCACGGTGTCGCCCGGCCGCACCTGGTCCGGCCCGATCGTCACCCCGGGCGGGATCAGCCCGACGCCGGCGGTAGCGATATAGACGCCGTCGCCCTTGCCGCGCTCCACCACCTTGGTATCGCCGGTCGCGACCCGCACTCCGGCCGCCGCCGCGGCGCGCCCCATGGCGGCGGCGATGCGCCGCAGGCGCGCGATCTCGAACCCTTCCTCCAGGATGAACCCGGCGCTGAGCGAAAGCGGCGTGGCGCCGCACATCGCCAGATCGTTGACCGTGCCGATCACCGCCAGGCTGCCGATGTCCCCGCCGGGGAATTCCAGCGGGGTGACGACGAAGGAATCGGTCGTGAAGGCGAGCCGGGCCCCGCCCACCGCCAGGGTGGCGCCGTCGTGCAGCGGCGTCTCCGGCGCGGTGCCGAAGCAGGGGCGGAACAGATCGGCGACGAGCCGTGCCGTCATCGCCCCGCCGCCGCCATGGCCGCGCTCGATCACGCCGTCCTCGGCGGCCGGCAGCGGGCAGGCCGGGCCGCTCATGCCGCCGTCCGGCGGTAGCGGTGATAGGCGGCGCAGGCGCCCTCGGAGGAGACCATGGTGGCGCCGAGCGGGTGGTCCGGCGTGCAGGCGGTGCCGAAGGCGGGGCAGTCGGTCGGGCGGCGGCGTCCGCGCAGGATCTCGCCGCTGAGGCAGGGGCCGGGTCCGATCGGCGCGGCGATGGCGGGGTGGAAGCGGGCGCGCGCGTCGAAACCCGCATAGGCGGGGGCGAGGTCGAGCCCGCTCGCCGCGATCTCGCCCATGCCGCGCCAGATGCGTGGCGCGGGCACGAACACGCGCCGCAGCGCCGCCTGCGCCACCGCGTTCCCGCCGGGGCGGACCGAGCGGGCGTAGAGATTCTCCACCTCGGCGCGGCCGTCCTCCAGCTGGGTCAGACAGGCCAGCAGCCCGTGAAGCAGATCGACCGGCTCGAACCCCGTCACCACGATCGGCACGCCGAAGCGGCGCGCGATCGGTTCGTACTCGTCATAGCCCATCACGGTGCAGACATGTCCGGCGGCGAGGAAACCCTGCACCGGATTGTCGGGTGCAGCGAGCAGCGCGCCGATCGCCGGCGGCACCAGCACATGGGCGCAGAGCAGGCTGAAATTGGCGAGCCCGGCCGCCTCCGCCTGCAGTACCGCGATGGCGGAGGCGGGCGCTGTGGTTTCGAATCCGACCGCGAGGAACACCACCTCCCGCGCCGGGGCGGCCCTGGCGAGCGCCACCGCGTCCAGCGGCGAATAGACCATCCGCACATCCGCGCCGCGCGCCCTGGCGCCGAGCAGGCTGCCGGCGCTGCCCGGCACGCGCGCCATGTCGCCGAAGGAGCACAGCGTCACGCCGGGCATGGCGGCGAGCGCGATCGCCGTATCGATCACCTCGGCGGCGGTGACGCACACCGGGCAGCCCGGCCCGTGCAGCAGCGTCACCGCCTCGGGCAGCATCTGGTCGATGCCGTGGCGCAGCAGGGAATGCGTCTGCCCGCCGCAGATTTCCATGATCGTCCAGGGCCGGCTCACCCGCGCCCGGATCGAAGCGGCCAGGCGGCGCGCGGCGGCGGGATCGCGGAACTCGGCGAGGTATTTCATTCCTCCTCCTCCAGCGCGTCCAGGCTGGCGAGGGTGCGCGCCGCTTCCTCCGGGTCCAGCACCGCGATCGCCACGCCGGCATGGACCAGCACGTAGTCGCCCACGCGCGCTTCCGGCACGAAGGCGAGCGCGATCTCCTTGACGATGCCGCCGAACGCGACCCGGGCGGAGCGGGTCAGCGGATCCTCGCCGGCGATGGCGCGCACCTGGCCTGGAACGGCGAGACACATCAGCCAGCCTCCTCGATCAGCGGGTGGGCGGCGAAGGCGATCTGCCCGACCGCGAGGCCGCCATCGTTCGGCGGCACCTGGCGATGGCAGAACACGGTGATGCCCGCGTCCCGCAGCCGGGCCATCGCCGCCGCGGCGAGCAGCCCGTTCTGGAAGCAGCCGCCGGTGAGCAGCACCTGGACGGCGCCCAGCCGCCGCGCCACCGCGACGATCCCCGCCGCCAGCGCGTGATGGAACCCGGCGGCGAGCGCCTCCACCCCGGCCCCGGCCG
>JAKBCO010000098.1 GCA_021807785.1 Pseudomonadota bacterium | reverse complement strand
ACGTTCCCGCTGGCCGAACTGCCCACCGCCATCCGCTACGCGCGGGAGCGGATCGAGGATGCGATCAAGGTGGTGGTGAAGATGCGCTGAGGCGCGCTGCCCGGGAGGAAACAACGATGCACCGGACCATCGCCCGACAGCGGGGGATTGCGTTCCTCGCGGCGTTCGCCGCCATGTCCGTCATCAGCCCGTTCGAATACGCCTGGAGTGCGATGTCGGGCCCGCTCGGCGCGCTCTACGGCTGGTCGCACGAACGGATCGCGCTGCTGTTCACCTTGTTCGTGATCTTCCAATCGGTCGGAATGCTGCCGGGGGGGCTATTGCGGGATCGGTTCGGCCCACGTTGGACCACGGTGCTGGCGGGGATCGCCTCGGGCGGCGGAATCTGGGCGCTGACCCTGGGGCCCTCCTACGCCTTCGTGGTCACGCTCTGGTGCATCGGCAGTTTCTTTACCGGCTTCGTCTATAACAACGCGGTGACCACCGGGAACAAATGGTTCCCCGACCGGCGCGGGCTGATGACCGGGCTGATCGCGGGGGCGTTCTCATGGGGATCGCTGCCATTCATCTTCCCGATCCGCGCCATCCCGCACGGCGCGCCGGTCGGCGTGTTCATCGGCGTGCTGCACCTGATGGCGCTGGTGATCGGCGGGGTTTCGGTGCTGGCCGGGCTGGCGCTGCGCGATCCGCCGGCGGGCTGGCAACCGCCGCGGCGCCCGGCGGTCGCCCGCCCCTCAACCCATCAGTACACCCTGGCCGAGGCGCTGGGCACCTGGCAGATGTGGGCGCTGATCGTCTCGTTCATCCTGATCTCCAGCGCGGGGCTTGCCGGGATGAGCAAGATGGTCGCCTATTCCAACAGCTTCCGCTTCACCGCCACCGCCGCCACCGCGGCGGCGGGCGGAATCGCGCTGGCCAACGGGTTCGGCAAGCTGGTGCTGGGCGGACTCGCCGACCGGCTGGGCCCGGAGCGGGTGATGATCGGCAGTTATATCCTGTGCGGGCTGTTGCTGTTCGCAACCGTCGCCGCCGGCGAGGCCGGCGCGGGGGCGCTGTTCGTGGTGGCGGCGATCGGGGCGATCTTCTTCTGGGCGGCGCTGTTTGCGCTGTTCCCGATCGCGGTCGGGCATTATTTCGGCGAGGTTTCGGCCGGTGGCACCTACGGGATGCTGTACGCGATCGCCAAGGGCCTGGGCGGGGTCTATGGCGGGATCCTGTCCACCATCCTGATCGTGGAGCACGGGTTCCCGTTCGCCATCAGCGTCGGCGGAGTGATGGCGATCCTGGCCGGAATGGTGATCGTGCCGCTGCGATTCGCGCCGCCGCGCGGGCCGGTGGCGGTGGGAGCGGTGCGGGCCCGCGGGACGGGGTGAGGCGCGAAGATCAGCCGCCGGGAAGCCGGGATGCGACCCAGGCGACAAATCGGTCCGCGGTTTCGATTGCGGCAGTCGAGACATCAGGCGAAACGCTGGGGATCGAACCGGTGTCATAATCGGCGATCGCCTTGAGGTTGTAGGCTCTGCCGAGAAACGCACGCAACTCGGCCGGCAAATCGGGATCGGTCCGGGTCAGTTGCACAAATCCCACATGGACGCCGCGATGGGTGCGCGCAGCCTTGCCAGTCTGCTCGATCATCAGCGCTTGAGCCGCGTGAAAGGCAGCCAGATAGGCGGCTCGCCCCGCCTCATCTGGCCACAACGCCTGCATTCCCCGCGCCTTCACCAGGAATTCCCGCGCCTTGCCGAGAAACGCCGCCGCTTCCGGGGTCACAGCTCGATCCCGTCGCGGCGAATCTCGCCCATCAGCGGTGTGCGCGCCTGCCAAGCTCCCGCCGGAAACGCCATCGCATGGACCACCGCACCGGTGTCGTAGAGCAGATCAGTGCCGAGATCGGCAAGCCGGTCCATCTCCGCCCAACGATCGGTCAGATCGTGCAGGAACACCGCGATATCATAGTCGGACTCAGGACCCGCATCGCCACGGGCCTGCGATCCGTAGAGCACCGCGCGTTCCAGCCGCGCGCCGTAGAGCGTCCGCAAGCTCCGCCGCACCCGGGTCAGGATCGGATCGGAGGCGAGCGTTGACGACAGCGTGCTACTCATGGTGCCGGCAGGTTAGCACGAGTTCCCCGCCGTGCCTCGGCAAGCCGCGTGCCGGTCGAGGTCGGACGCGGCACTGCCCCCCTCACCCCCCCGCCAGCGCCATCACTGTCCCCACATCCGCCGCCTCCCCCAGCGCCAGCAGCCGCGTGCCCAGCATCTTTGCCCGCTCCGCCCCCAGCACCGGGGCGGCCAGCACCTGGAACTTCGCCGCCAGCCGCGCTGCCTGGGCATCCAGGTCCGGGGCCGGCACCCCAGAATCATGCCGTGCCGTCAGCACCCGCCCGTCCCGCAACCGCAACGCCACCGTGGCATCGGTGTGCGACAGCTCGGGCCGGAACTCGAACGCCACCCGCCCGCGCAGCGCCACCAGCTCGGGATCGCGCGCCGTCTCGGCCGAGTAGCTCGCCAGCGCCCCGGTCTCCACCCCCGCCAGCGCCATCGCCGCGGTCTGGCGCAGGCTGAACTTCGCTTCCAGCCCGGTGCGGGGGGCGGCGATGTTGCACACCCGATCGCAGGCATCGGCGAGCGTCAGGCGAATCTCCTCGACCTCCCCGGCCGTCACGGCGAAGCGTTCGCGCAGGCCGCGCAGCGCCTCGATCGGCGCGTGGGTCAGGTAGCAGGCGGCGTGGAATTTATAGAGGTTGGAGATGATGTAATATCCGCCCGGCGCCTCGGCCGCCGCCGCCGCGGGGTCGAAATCCGGGCTGTGGGTGGCGGCGAAGCCCTGCGCGCATTCGATGGCGTCGGTCCGCGCGGTGAACCCGCGCGCCGCGAGCCGCGCCGCCAGCACCCCGGTGCGCGCCGCCGCCCCGGCATGGAGCGGCTTGCAGTCGGTGCCGAACTGCGATTTCAGCCCCGCCGCCTGGGTCGCCGCGATGCCCACCGCGACCGCGGTCCCCTGCCCGTCCAGCCCCAGCAGGTTGGCCGCCGCCGCCGCCGCCCCCAGGCAGCCGACCGTCGCCGTCGCATGGAACCCGAGCCCGTCGTAATGCCCCGGCGCCAGCGCGCGCCCGACCCGGCAGGCGAGTTCCGTGCCCGCCACCAGCGCCGCCAGCACCGCCGCCCCGGAGGCGGCGCGCGCCTGCCCCAGCGCCAGCAGCGCCGGCAGGATGGCGACCGTCGGATGCCCCGGCATCCCCATGTTCACATCGTCGAAATCCAGCGCGTGGCCGGCCGCCCCGTTGAGCAGCGCCGCCGCCGCGACCGGCAGCCGCCCGGGCCGCCCGATCACCCCCGCCTGCGGCGCGCCGCCCGCATCCGCCAGTTCGGCGCCGAGATGCAGCGCCACCGGTTCCTCCGCCCCCGCCAGCGCGCAGCCCATGAAATCCAGCACCGCCTGGGCCGCGGCCTGGCGGGCCGGCGCCGGCAGCCTCTCCCAGCGTGTGGCGGCGGCCTGTTCGGCCAGGCGCAGGGTCAGTCCCTCGGCGGTCATGGATGCCTCCCCGGCTGCGGTCGCGCGGTCATTCGCCGCGGAAGACCGGCTTGCGCTTCTCGTTGAACGAAACGATGCCCTCGCGCCGGTCGGCGGTCGGCACCATGCGGTTATAGGCTTCGATCTCGAACATCATGCCGCTGGCGAGGTCCATGTTGAGGCCGTAATTCACCGACTGCTTGATCTGGCGCACCGAGATCGGCGCGTTGGCGGCGATCCGGGCGGCGGTGGCCAGCGTATCGGCGAGCAGCGTCTCGGCCGGGCAGATGCGGTTGACCATGCCCCAGTCCAGCGCCTCCTGCACGCTGAACGGTGTGCCGGTCAGCATGATCTCCTTGGCCCGGCGCGCGCCCACCGCGCGCGGCAGGTTCTGGGTGCCGCCGGCGCCGGGCATGATGCCGAGCGTGACCTCGGTCAGGGCGAAGCGGGCGTGCGGGGCGGCGTAGATGAAATCGGCGGTCAACGCGATTTCGAGCCCGCCGGCATAGGCAGCGCCGTTCACCGCCGCGATCAGCGGCACCGGGCAGGCGAGCAGGGCGCGGATCGCCCGCTCGAAGATCAGATGCTGGTCCTGCCACTGGCGGTCGGTCATGCCGTTGCGCTCTTTCAGATCGCCGCCGGCGCAGAAGGCGCGGCTGCCGGCGCCGGTCAGCACCACGCAGCGCTGGGCGGCGGGATCGGCGGCGATCGCATCGAACAGCGCCAGCAGGTCGCGCCCGAGCTGGGTGTTCATCGCATTCGCCGCCTCCGGCCGGTTGAGGGTCACCAGCAGGATGTGCGGCTCCGGGGTGGCGACGGTCAGGGTCTCGAATGCGTGCATCGGCGGGTCCATCGGTTGGCGCGGCCGAGGGTAGCCCCGGGACGGGCGGCTTCACATCCCCCTGCCCCGGCCGCACACTGGGCGGGCAATCCGGGAGAGCCGCATGAGCTTCGAGAACATCGCCGTGACCCGCGCCGGGCACTTGGCCATCATCGAGATCCGCCGCGCGCCCAACAATTTCGTCTCCGTGCCGATGGTGGCAGAGATCGCCGACGCGCTCGAGGCGCTGGACCACGAGGCGGACTGTCGCGCGGTGGTGCTTTGCGCGGACGGCAAGCATTTCTGCGCCGGCGCCGATTTCTCCTCCCGCGGGCCGGACGGGCGCGGCGAGCCGGTGGAGCGCGGGCGGCACCTGTATAAGGAAGCGGTGCGGCTGTGGCGCACGACGAAGCCGATCGTCGCCGCGGTGCAAGGGGCGGCGGTGGGCGCCGGGCTCGGCCTTGCGGTGATGGCGGATTTCCGGGTGGCCTGCCCGGACGCGCGGCTGTCCGCCAACTTCACCCGCATGGGCTTCCACCCGGGCTTCGGCCTGACCGCCACCCTGCCGCGGCTGATCGGGGCGCAGCAGGCGGCGCTGGTGTTCTACACCGGCCGGCGCTTCACCGGCGAGGAGGCGCTGGCGATGGGGCTGGTCGATCGGCTGGTGCCGGCCGGGGAGCTGCGCGCGGCGGCCACCGCGCTCGCCGCCGAGATCGCCGAGGCCGGGCCGCTGGCGATCGTCTCCACCCGCGAGACGCTGCGCCGGGGGCTGGCGGAGGCGGTGCAGGCCGCCACCGAGCGCGAGTATCAGGAGCAGACCTGGCTGCGCCAGACGGAGGATTTCCGCGAGGGCACGCGGGCGATGGCGGAGCGGCGGACGCCGGCCTTCAAGGGCTCGTAGCGGCCAGCCGGTCGGCCACCGCGCGGACATACTCGCCGCGCGGGCGGAAGCCGGGGTCGGCGCGGCAGGCGGCCTCGGTCGCGGCGATGATCTCGGCATCCGTGCGGTCGAGGTCGAGCGCGTCGCCGCGCGGCTGCGGCACGTGGAACGGGGTGTCGAGATAGGCTTCGAGCGTGTTGCCCTCGGGGTCGCGGAAATAGATCGACCAGGCGTTGCCGTGGCTGGTCTGGCGCAGCGCGGTGGCGCCGCGGGCGAGGGCGCGGTCGCGCACTTCGCGCAGTTCGGCGAGCGAGCCGACGGTGAAGGAGATCTGGTTGATCGGGTTGTAGCCGTCGGTCTCCGCCCGGCCGGAGACCAACACCACCTGGTGGTGGCATTCGGGATCGGCGGTCATGAACACCATCTCGGTCCCCGGCGTCCGGCCGGGGCCGCGGTCGGCGACGGTCAGGCCCAGGACCTCGGTATAGAAGCGGGCCATGGCCTCGAGGTCGCGGACATAGAGGCCCATATGCGTGAGCTGCGCGCGGATGGCCGGCATTTGCGTCCTCCTGGTGGTTGGCGATGAGACTGGCGCGGATGGCGGGCGGCGGCAAGCGGGGCTCAGATCGCGCGCAGCCAGGCGGCGATGTCGGTGGCCAGCCGCTCGGCGCCGTGATCCATCATCAGCATGTGCGAATGGCCCGGCTGGCCGCGCGCGGCCATCTCCCACAGCGCATTGGGCACGGCGCGGCCGGTGAGGGCGGCGGTGAAGTCGCGCATCGCCTGGGTACGGGCGGCGGCGTAGGGATCGCAGTCGAGAAAATCGCCCAGCACCGTCAGCACGCGCTGGCGCGCGGGATCGAGGGTCGCGGTGTAGCCCGAGGGTTCCAGCGCCACCACCGCGCGCACCTGATCGGGGCAGGCGGCGGCGGCACGGAGCGCGAGTTCGCCACCATGCGAATGGCAGATCAGGTCGCAGGGGCCGATGCGGTGGATGGCGGCGATCAGGGCCGCCACCTGGAGGTCGTTGGTGCTGGTCCAGCGGGGGACGAAGCCGCGGACGAATTCGGCCATGTGCGCGATGGGGAAGCGCTGGCCGGGAAACGGGCGATCGGGGTAGCCCGCGGGTGGGCCGAAGCGGAACAATTCCCAGGCCCACTCGGCGTTGCGGGCCAACGGCGCATCGGGCCAGATGCCCGGCAGGGCGCAGAAGCCGGCCCGGCCGCGCTCGGCATTGTCGATCACGAAGACCGGGAAGCCGAGGCGCAGGAGCTGCTCCTGCCAACCGGGACGGCCGTCGGGGGTGGTTTCCCAGCTGGCGCCGGTCAGGCCGCCGCCATGAACCAGCAGCAGCGGGCGGTCGGTGGCGCCTTCAGGGCGGAACCATTGGACGTAGGCCTGCTCGATCGCGTAGTGGCCGTTGGGGTCGTAGGTGACGGTGGTATGGGGCGTGAAGGCGAGGCTGCGGCGGGGCTGGCCGGTGAGCACGAGCTCACGCCCGCCGATGTGGAAGCTGCCCATGGCGGCGAGGGCGAGGGGGGCGGGCATGGCGGGGCCTCCTGCGACGGGGGATGATGACGGACCGGATCCATTTCGCCGACAATCTGGACGTGCTGCGCGCGCTGCCGGACGGGTCGGTCGATCTGATCTATATCGACCCGCCATTCAACACCGGCCGGCGGCAGAGCCGGACTCGGCTGCGGACCGTGCGCGACCCGGAGGGTGACCGGGTGGGCTTCGGGGGACGGCGCTATGCGACGACGGTGCTGGGCCGCGCGGCGTTCGCCGATGCGTTCGATGACTATCTGGCATTCCTGGAGCCGCGGCTGGTCGAGGCGCACCGCGTGCTGGCCCCACATGGCAGCCTCTATTTCCACATCGACCCGCGCGAGGCGGCCGCCTGCCGCCTGCTGCTGGATGCCATCTTCGGGCGGGCGGCGTTCCTCAACGAGATCATCTGGGCCTATGACTACGGTGGCCGGCCGCGCGACCGCTGGCCGGCCAAGCACGACACCATCTTCCTGTATGCGCGGGTGCCGGGCCGGCATCTGTTCGACCGTGCGGCAATCGACCGCATCCCCTACATGGCGCCAGGCCTGGTGGGGCCGGAGAAGGCGGCGCGCGGGAAACTGCCCACCGATGTCTGGTGGCACACGATCGTACCAACGCACGGGGCGGAGCGGACCGGCTATCCGACCCAGAAGCCACTCGGGATTCTGCGCAGGATCATCGCCGCCTCCTCCGCCCCCGGGGGGGTGGTGCTGGATTTCTTCGCCGGCAGCGGCACGACCGGGGTGGCGGCTCGGGAGGCCGGACGGCGCTTCATCCTGGCGGACAACAACCCGGATGCACTGGCGGTGATGACGCGGCGCTTCGCCGGGCTGGAGGGGGTGAGGTTCCTGGGCTGGCCGGCCGGCTAACCGGCCCGCGCCAGCGCGCAGGCGTGATCCTGCAATCGCTCCCCTGCCCCGCGATCCCCGGTCTTCGGGTTCACATGCCCGGCCAGCAGCACGAATCCCGCCCGCCGGTCCGGCGGCAGCCGCACGCCCAGCACCGCCAGGGTCCACTGCCCCATCGCCGCCGCCGCCCCCGGCACCTGATCGGCGAGCAGCCGGAACGGATTGACCCCGGCGAGCGACCGCCCCACCACCACCCGCGCCAGATAGGGCTGGCCCATCAGCGGCACCGGGAACTTGCGCCACGCCGCATTCAGCCCCGCGGCCTGCGCCGCCACCGCCGCCCGCACCGCCGGCTGCACGCAGTCGATGTGGATATGCAGCTGATCCTGGGTCCGCCCGGCGATCGCGTTCACCGCCAGCGCGACGTCGCGCCGCCGCAATGGGCGCCCGGCCAGCCGCGCCACCACGCCGCGGTCGGCCCAGGCCAGCGCCAGGTAGTCGGGCGCATGCGGCGCGCGCACCGCCGGATCCTCGATGCCGGTGACCCGCGCCGTGGGGATCAGCAGCACCTGGGTGGCGCCGTCGCGATCCTTCAGCAGCGCGTAGCCGGCATGGGGATGGACCGCGAGGCACGGCGCGGGCGAGCCGGTGGCGGCGAAGTGCGGCACGCAGGCGCCATGCACGATATGCCACAGCACCATCCGGTCATGCGGATGCGGCGCGCAGCCGGCCAGCCCCAGAAGCAACCCCGCGAGCAGCCAGCGCATCCTTCCCTCCCGGTTCGGGTTCAGACGCAGCGTATCACGTCGCGCTCGGTCGCGATCGCGGGGAGGCGGATGTCGCGCGGGCCGGCCGGCACCTCGGGGATTTCCTGCGCGGCGTAGGCGCACCCGAGCGCGATGGCCGCAGGCAGCGCGGCCAGGGTGCGGTCGTAGAAGCCGCCGCCATAGCCCAGGCGACGGCCGGCGCGATCGAAGGCGAGCAAGGGAACCAGCAGGACCTCCGGCTCGGCTTCGGGACCGTCGGGGGCGAAGGTGCCGAAGGGTTCCGGGTGCAGCGGCGCGCCGGGATGCCAGCGGCGGAAGCGCAGACGCTCGCCGCGGCGCGGGGTGACCGGAAGAACCAGGGGGTGTCCGCGCGCGGACAGGGCGAGGAGGAGGGGGCGAAGGTCGATCTCCTCGCCGATCGGCCAGAAGCCGGCGACGGTGGCCCCGGCGGGGGGCGGGGCCTTGGCGAGCACCACCTGGGCCAGCGCGACCCCGAGCGAAGGGTCGCAGCCGGCGCGGCGGGCCTTCGCGGCGATGCGGGCCGCGCGCTTGGCGGCGATCAGGGCTTCGTCCGGAGGCTGGATCATGGAGGGTATGTGCGGGGCCACCCTGGCCGTTGGCGATTGCATCCTCCCAGAGCCTGCGTGTGCAGGTGGGCGCCGGATACCGGGACCACGATCCCGACAGAGCCAGCTCCCAGGGAGATGCTTACTGGCCCCGGGGATGCTGAGCCTGACGCACCGGGCAGCTCCGCAGGGGGAAGGTAGGCGCGTGAGGGTGGGTTGCCAAGCGGGGCGGGCGGAGATATTGGGGCGGCGTTGCTGCGGAGCGGCGCGGGCGTAGCTCAGGGGTAGAGCACAACCTTGCCAAGGTTGGGGTCGAGGGTTCGAATCCCTTCGCCCGCTCCAGATTTCCTCAGTGGAATCATTCGTCTAAAGGGTGTCATACGCACGGCGCCCTCCATGTTGGAAAGTTCTGGTGTCCACTTGGTGTCCACCGCGTAGGTGCGTGGCAGCCTCTCACCCGCTGATTTCACTGCTGGCCCGCACCAAGTTCCGCCATCGAGGCATGGTCTCGCTCAGGAGGGGCCTCGGGAATCGTTAAAGCTGGACGCCCCGCAAAGCTGGACGCCCCGCCGCCCGACCGGCCCTAACAAGAGCCGAGACCCGCGGCTTCGCAGAGGGGATCGGTACCCCTGGCGTCGTGGGCCTGCATCCCAGCGGTCTTGCCCCAGTCTGGTCTATCCGGCTGCCTGCCTTGGGCTCCACGGGCTCCGACGGTCTTGGATCAAAGTGGTGCGGCAAAGCGGCCGGCTGCCTGAGAGCGTACCGGGCTACAGCCTCGAGTCGTCTGTCAGGCAGCTCGCGGCCTGACCTCCAGTTAGCCGACGATTGAGGGCGACGCTCGCGGCCCGATTCGGGGGTGCGCGGCATGAGGCGCGACGCAGATCGATACCGATATCGCCAATGTAGCGGGCCGGATCGGCAGAGTGAACGCCGGCAAAGTCCCTTCGCTCCGCGCGTAGCCAAGATCGCTCAGATTGCGATGGGTCGGGCCGCAGTTCCTATGTCTTTACTGACCTATAGATGTATGAACATATCGTGACCCAGGCGGGCGCTGCTGGGTATTTCTGAGCCGGGCCAGGAGGCCGCCTAACGGGGTTAGTCGATGAGCGACGGCAAGAACCCGATCGGGGCCACCATCTGATGTGGGAGGGCGTCCTGCGCGCGCACCGTTGTCTACGCGGCAAAGAATGAGCTGCGAGTTGCCCGTCATGACCCAACCAACCGAAGTCATATCTCTTGGACTCGATGAGTCACGCCTGGTGAGTGCCGACACCCTTGCTCTACGGTTGGAGCTGATGCGCCGGCTCGGAGGAATCATCGTTGAGCGGGGGCTGACGCAAACTCAGGCCGCCGAGCTGATGTACATGGATCAGCCTCGTGTGTCTGCGTTGATCAAAGGGAAAGTCCAGAAATTCTCGACCGATTGTCTGCTGAAAGCACTCAGCGATTTTGGGCAGGACGTCGAGATACGAATCACGCCCGCAAGAGCCAAACGGGGTCTTTTTCGCGTCACGCCGGCACCTGCCACATGAACACCAGCTCCGCTCACGTCAGACGAATTTCCGTGGGGCCGGATCGCTTGAATATATCTCCCGTGTCCACCTTTGATTACGTCCAGAGGGACCAGAACAGCGTAGAGCCTTTGCGAGGTGATGAACTGCCAAAGTCGGCTGCCTTTGATTGGCATGCCCGAAGCAGCCAACTAGGGTATCGGGAGTAGGCCGCCATGGATGTCTTTGACCTCGATGACACGCTCATCCAAGACTATGCGCGATTTGCCAGATCATTTACGAAGATCCGCGCGGCCGATATCCAGGCGCAGGTTGAAGACATCTACGAGAGACAGCGGTTTTGGCCAGAACCACTCGTCAGTATCAACCCCCATTTCGAGCGCGATGTGACGGTCGCAGATTTGGTAGCAGACGGCTCCCTGCATCAAGAAACTGGCAAGATTTTTCGGCTTCCTGGCGAGTCGTTAACGCTTTTCAGACATCAGGCCCAAGCCTTGGCGAAGGCCAATGCCCGTCAGAGCTTTGTCGTCACGACAGGCACCGGGTCGGGCAAGTCACTCTGCTTCTTCATGCCGATCATCGACGCCGCGGTTCGCGCGCGTGCCGCCGGACAGACACAGCGGACCCGCGCCATCGCCATCTATCCGATGAACGCACTCGCCAACAGCCAGCTTGAAGAACTAGAGGGATTCATTGGCCAGTCCGGGGTCGACGACAGGCTGCGGCCGACCTTCGCGCGCTACACCGGG
>JAKBCO010000344.1 GCA_021807785.1 Pseudomonadota bacterium | reverse complement strand
TGCTCCAGCGCGGCGATGCTGGGCAGGCTGGTCAGCACCACCTCGGCAGCGGCGGCGACGGCGGCGGCGTCGGGCGCGGCGGTGCCGCCATCGGCGGCGAGCGCGGCCAAGCGGGCCGGATCGGTATCGAATCCGCTCACCGCGAAGCCGGCGCGGACCAGGTTGCGCGCGATCGCCGAGCCCATGATGCCCAGCCCGATCACCCCGATGCGCATGTCGTCTCCTCCCGTTCGGTTCGCCGCGCAGGATGGCCCGGACGGGGGAAAAATGCGATACCGGCACGGCCAGGAAACCGAAGGGAGCCGCCCCGATGACCCCAGCCGCGCTGCCGGACGGCATCCGAGCCCGTCGCGTCGAGGGGGTGAACGGGCTGTCGATGCAGGTTCTGGACGCCGGGGCTGCCGACCGGCCGGTGCTGTTGCTGCTGCATGGATTTCCCGAACTCGCCTGGTCCTGGCGCAAGGTGATGCCGCCGCTGGCGGCGGCCGGGTATCGGGTGATCGCGCCCGACCAGCGCGGCTACGGCGAAACCACCGGTTGGGACGGGGCGTATGACGGCGACCTCGCCTCGTTCCGGCTGTTCAACCTGGTGCGCGACATGGTCGGGCTGCTGGCGGCGCTGGGGGTGGCGCACACGGCCGCGGTGGTGGGGCATGATTTCGGTTCCCCGGTCGCGGCGTGGTGCGCGCTGCTGCGGCCCGACCTGTTCCCTGCGGTGGCGCTGATGAGCGCGCCCTTCGCCGGCCCGCCCGGGCTCGATCCGCCCGCGGGGGAGGATGTGCATGCCGCGCTCGCCCTGTTGCCGCAGCCGCGCAAGCACTACCAGTGGTATTATTCCACCCGCGCCGCGAATGCCGACATGCAGGATTGCCGGCAAGGCGTGGCGGCGTTCCTGCGCGCCTATTACCACATGAAAAGCGCCGACTGGCCGGGCAACCATCCGGCGCCACTGGCCGCCTGGACCGCCGCCGAGCTGGCAAGGCTGCCGCGCTATTATGTGATGGATCGCGACCGCACCATGGCCGAGACCGTGGCCGGGGAAATGCCGGCGCACGCGCCCGCCTGGCTCACCGACGCCGAGCTCGCGGTCTATGCCGCGGCGTTCACCCGCACCGGCTTCCAGGGCGGGCTGCAATGGTATCGCTGCCGCACCGAGGGCGTGGGGCTCGCCGAACAGCAGATCTTCGCCGGCCGCAAGATCATGGTGCCGGCGATGTTTCTGGCCGGCACCAAGGATTGGGGCGCGTTCCAGACCCCGGGCGCGCTGGAGCGCATGGCCGCGCGAGGCTGCGCCGAGCTGCGTTATTGCCACCTGATTCCTGGGGCCGGGCACTGGGTGCAGCAGGAGCAGCCGGAGGCGGTGACCGCGGCGCTGCTGGGGTTCCTGCGCGGCCTGCCGGCGTGAACGCGCTCTGGCCCTGGCTGCTGGCGCTGGGGCTGGGCTTCTTCTTCGGTCTGGCGTTCGAGGAATTCTATGCGCGGGCCGGCCAGAGCCGCCCGGGCGGCATCCGCAGCTTCCCGCTGCTGGCCCTGCTCGGCGGGGCGCTGTGGCGGCTGGACCCCGACCCGCCCTGGCTGCTCTTGGCGGGTCTGCTGGTGCTGGGAAGCTGGCTCGCGCTCTACTACGCGCGCCACAGCGCGGAACGCGATTCCGAGGGGCAGCCGAATGTCGGGCTGGTGGTGCCGGTCTGCAACCTGCTCGCGTTCCTGCTGGGGCCGCTGGCCCTGGCCGCACCGGTCTTCGTGCCGGTGGGGGCAACGGTCGCGGCGGTGATGCTGCTGACCGCGCGGACCGAGCTGCACGCGCTGGCCCGGCGCATCGAGCTGGGGGAGATCGTCAATGCCGGCCGGTTCCTGCTGATCACCGGACTCGTGCTGCCGCTGCTGCCGGACCGGCCGGTCAGCAGCCTGTCGGCGATCACCCCCCATCAGGCGTGGCTGGCGCTGGTGGCGGTCAGCGCCATCTCCTACGCCGGCTATCTGCTGGGGCGTTACGTGGTGCCGGCCGAGGCCGGGCTGCTGACCGCGCTGCTGGGCGGGCTGTGGTCGGCCACCGCGACCGCGGTGGTGCTGGCCCGCGCCGCCCGCGGGCCGGCGCCGCCGCGCGGGACCGGGGCGGGCCTGGTACTGGCCAATGCGGTCATGTATCCGCGGCTGCTGGCGGTCACGGCCTTGTTCGATCCGGGACTGGCGGCAAGTCTGGCAGTGCCGCTGCTGGGACTCGGTCTGCTCGGCGCGCTGCCGGCGCTGGGCTGGTGGTGGCGCGCGGTGCCGCAACCGCGGGACGGCGCCACCCCGCAGCGTTGGGGCAATCCGCTCAGCCTGGGCACCGCCGCCGGCTTCGCCGCGCTGTTCGTGGTGGTCTCGCTGGCGGTGGGGCTGGTGCTGCGCCGGTTCGGCGCGCCCGGGCTGATGGTGCTGGCCGGGCTGGTCGGGGTGACCGATATCAACCCGTTCGTGCTGAGCCTGGCGCAGCACGGCGCCGCCGGCCTGTCGGTGCCGCTGCGGGCCGAGGCGGTGCTGCTCGCCGCGGCCT
>JAKBCO010000097.1 GCA_021807785.1 Pseudomonadota bacterium | reverse complement strand
GACCTTCGTGCAGACCATCCAGACCCGCACCGGCCTCCTGGTGGGCTGCCCGGAGGAGGTGGCGTTCCGCATGGGCTTCATCGATGCCGCCGCGCTGCGCGCCCAGGCCGCGCGGCTGGGCAAAACCGAGCTGGGCCGGGTGCTGGCGGAGCTCGCCCAATGAGCCACGCCGAAGCGCAATCCATCCCCGAAGTCATCCTGCTGACGCCGCCGCGCTTCCCCGACGGGCGCGGCTTCTTCTCCGAGACCTTCAACGCCGCCCGCGAGGCCGCCGCCGGCATCGCCGGCCCGTTCGTGCAAGACAACCACTCCGTCTCCGCCCCGCGTGGGACGGTGCGCGGGTTGCATTGCCAGATCGGCCCCAACGCGCAGGGCAAGCTGGTGCGCTGCGTGCGCGGGGCGATCTGGGACGTGGTGGTGGATATCCGCCGCGGCTCGCCGAGCTACGGGCGCTTCGTCGCGGCCGAGCTCTCGGCGGCGAACTGGCGCCAGCTCTGGGTACCGGTCGGGTTCCTGCACGGGTTCTGCACCCTCGAGGCGGATACCGAGGTAATCTATAAAGTCACCGCTCCCTATGACCGCGCCGCCGAGCGCGGGGTGATCTGGACCGACCCCGATCTGGCGCTGCCCTGGCCGGTGGCGGCGGAGGGCGCGGTGCTGT
Organism: Pseudomonadota bacterium; assembly: GCA_021807785.1. Taxonomy (GTDB): domain Bacteria; phylum Pseudomonadota; class Alphaproteobacteria; order Acetobacterales; family Acetobacteraceae; genus JAJZVS01. The sequence goes on along the minus strand of JAKBCO010000097.1, from coordinate 10,640 downwards.
CCGACAAGGACCGCGTCCTGCCGCGGCTCTGCGACTGCCCGGACTGGTTCACCGTTCCATGAGCCGGTCGGGAGGGTGGGTGGTGACCGGCGGGTCGGGCCAGCTGGCCTCGGCGCTCGCCGCCCATCCCGAGGTCAAGGTGATCGGCCGGCCGGGCTTCGATTTCGACCGCCCGGAGAGCCTGGCCCCGGCGCTGGCGGCGGCACGGCCGAGCCTGGTGGTGAACGCCGCCGCCTATACGGCGGTGGACGGGGCCGAGACCGACGCCGACGCCGCCTTCCGCGCCAACCGCGACGGCCCCGCCGCGCTCGCCGCCTGGTGCCGGGATGCGGGCGTGCCGCTGATCCATCTCTCCACCGATTACGTCTTCGACGGCAGCAAGGGCGCGCCCTATGTCGAGACCGATCCCACCGCGCCGCTCGGCGTCTATGGCGCGAGCAAGCTGGCCGGAGAGCGGGCGGTGCTGGACTCGGGCGCGCGGGCGGTGATCCTGCGCACCTCCTGGGTCTATGCGCCGCGCGGGCGGAACTTCATGCTGACCATGCTGGGCGCGGGGGCGCGGATGCCCCGGCTCCGGGTGGTGGCCGACCAGATCGGCTGCCCGACCACCGCGCTCGATCTCGCCGCCGCGGTCGCCGCGGTAGCGGGGCGCGTGACCGCCGGCTGGCGGGACGAGTATGCCGGGATCACCCATGCCGCCGGGTCGGGCTTTACCTCCTGGCACGGCTTCGCCACCGCGATCTTCGCCGAGGCCGCCGGCTTCGGCGGGCCGGCGCCGGAAGTGGCGGCGATCGCCACCGCCGACTGGCCGACGCCGGTGCGCCGGCCGGCGGATTCGCGGCTGGACTGCACCCGCCTCGCGGCGCTGTTCGGCGCGCGGCTGCCGGACTGGCGCGACGGGCTGCGCCGGACGGTGGCGGCCTGGGCGGCGGAATCGCGCGCCTCGGACTTGCACCGCGGCGCAGCATCGCTTACATGAGCGATCCCCCTCCGCCCGGAGCCGATCCCGCATGGCGCGCGTTACCGTCGAAGACTGCATCCAGAAAATCCCCAACCGGTTCGAGCTGGTGCTGCTCGCCGCCCAGCGCGCGCGCGGCATCTCGCGCGGGGAAGAACTCACGGTCGATCGCGACAACGACAAGAACCCGGTGATCGCGCTGCGCGAAATCGCCGATGAGACGATCGATCCCGCCCGGATCGAGTCCGACCTGATCCGCTCGCTCTCGCGCGCCCCGGAACCCGAGCCCGCCGACGAGGAAGTGCTGGACCTGATCCCCACCGATCAGAACATCTTCGGCCTGCAGGACGTCGCCGCCGAGGAGGAGGCCGCCGCCTTCGCGGCCGAGGCCGAGGAACTCTCCCCCGAAGACCTGGAAGCGGCGATCGAGGCGGAGCTCGCCGGCAAACAACACTGACCGGCCGATGCGCGCGGGGGGCAGACCGGCTGGCCCGACCCCGGCGCGCGCCCCCGAAGGCGTAGCCTCCGCGGAGGCTACGCCCCGCCCCGCGGTCATTCGCCAGTTCGAGCTGACCGAGAAGATCCACGCCTACGACCCCAGCGCCGATACCGGACTGATCGACGCCGCCTATGTGCTGGCGATGCGCGCCCACGGGGCGCAAAAGCGCGACAACGGCGATCCCTACATCACCCACCCGCTCGCGGTCGCCGATATCCTGACCGGCTACCGGCTCGACACCGCCTCCATCGCCACCGCGCTGCTGCACGACGTGATCGAGGACACGCCGGTCAAGCTGCCCGAGATCACCGCCCGCTTCGGCGCCGAGATCGCCGGGCTGGTCGATGGGGTGACCAAGCTCACCCGGCTGGAACTGCAATCCGATCGCACCAAGCAGGCGGAGAATTTCCGCAAGCTGGTGCTGGCGATGAGCAAGGACATCCGGGTCCTGCTGGTGAAGCTCGCCGACCGGCTGCACAACATGCGCACCCTGCATTTCGTGGCCGATCCGGACCGGCGCAAGCGCATCGCCCGCGAGACGATGGAGATCTACGCCCAGCTCGCCGAGCGCATCGGCATGGTGCGGGTGAAGGAGGAATTGCAGACCCTGGCGTTCCGCCAGCTGGAGCCGGAAGCCTTCGCCACCATCCAGGCAAGGCTCAACTTCCTGCGCGGCCAGGGCGCCGACGTGATCGAGGATGTGCGCGGCGAGCTGCGCCGCGTCTGCGAGGCGTCCGGCATCACCGTGCTGGAAGTGACGGGGCGGGAGAAATCGCCGTTCTCCATCTGGGAGAAGATGCAGCAGCGCAACGTGACCTTCGAGCAGCTGTCCGACATCATGGCGTTCCGCATCGTGGTGCCGACGCGGGAGGCCTGCTACGCCGCCCTCGGCGCCGTCCACGCCGCCTATCCGGTGATCGCCGGCCGCTTCAAGGATTACATCTCCACCCCCAAGAACAACGGCTACCAGTCGATCCATACCGGGGTGACCCTGCGCGCGCCGCGCAACCAGAAGATCGAGATCCAGATCCGCACCGCCGAGATGCACGAACTGGCCGAGGCGGGGGTGGCGGCGCATTGGCTCTACAAGCAGGCCGACGCCTCGCCGGCCGAGCTCACCAAGCTGCGCTGGGTGGCGGACCTGCTCGAAATCCTCGAGAATTCCTCCGCCCCGGACGAGTTTCTGGAAAACACCAAGTTCGAGCTGTTCTCCGACCAGGTGTTCTGCTTCACCCCCAAGGGCACGCTCATCCCGCTGCCGCGGGGCGCGACGCCGGTGGATTTCGCCTACGCGGTCCACTCGCAGGTGGGCGATGCCTGCGTCGGCGCCAAGGTGAACGGGCGGCTGATGCCGCTGCGCTACCAGCTGCAGAACGGCGATCAGGTCGAGATCGCCACCGCGCGCGGCGGCACGCCCTCGGCCCATTGGCTCGAATTCGTCGCCACCGGCAAGGCCAAGGCGCGGATCCGCCGCTTCGTGCATCTGCGCCAGCGCCAGGAATCCATCGATGCCGGGCGCGCCGAGCTCGCCAAGGCGTTCCGCAACGCCGGCGTCGATGGCTCGGAAAAGACGCTGGAAACGGCGCTCAAGACGCTCAAGCAGCCGAGCGTGGAAGAGCTCTGCATCGCCGTCGGCAACGGCAGCCTGGGCGCGCGCGAGGTGGTCCATGCCGCCTACCCCGAGCTGCGCCAGAGCGCGCGCGCCCCGCGCATGGTGCCCACCCTGGCCCCGCGCCCGGCGGCAAAGCTGGCGCGGACCGACGGCGCGATGCCGATCACCGGGCTCATCCCCGGCATGGCGTTCCATTTCGCCGGCTGCTGCCACCCGGTGCCCGGGGACCCGATCGTCGGCATCGTCGCCACCGGCCGCGGCGTGACCATCCATGGGCGCGACTGCCAGACCCTGGCCAGCTTCGCCGCCACCCCCGAACGCTTCATCGAGGTCGGCTGGAACCTCGATGCCGCCGGCAAGGGGGGGGCGCATACCGCGCGGATCAGCGTGATCGCCGATCACACCCCGGGCGCGCTGGCCGATATCGCCAACGGCCTGGCGCGCCAGGAGGGGGCGGTCGCCAATCTGAAGATCACCAATCGCCAGCAGGATTTCATCGAGGTGCTGGTCGATGTCGAGGTGCGCGACCTCGGGCACCTGGCCAAGGTCATCGCCGGGCTGCGCGCGACCGCGGGGATCAAATCGGTCGAGCGGGCCCGGGGCTAGTGTCCCGATCGGCAAATCGCGTCATCATGTTTCGGGACACCAGCTCTCTGTTGTCAGTGGCCTGCTGGTCCCTGAAACGGGAGAGCATTTCAGGGGCAGGACATTAGCGCGATGATCCTCGGCCTCGGCTCCGACATCTGCGACATCCGCCGCATCGAGGCGGCGATCGCCCGCCACGGCGCGCGCTTCCTCGAGCGCGTGTTCACCGAAACCGAGCGCGCCAAGGCCGCCCGCCGCGCCGAGCGCATCCAGGCCGCCACCTTCGCCAAGCGGTTCGCCGCCAAGGAGGCGGCGGCCAAGGCGCTGGGCACCGGCTTTCGCCGCGGCGTCTTTTTCGCCGATCTGGGCGTGGTCAACCTGCCATCGGGCCAACCCACCCTGCGCATGACCGGCGGCGCGGCGGCGCGGCTTTCCGCCATCACCCCGCCCGGCATGGTCGCCCAGGTGGCGCTGAGCATGACCGACGAATATCCCTACGCCTACGCCCAGGTCATCATCTCGGCCCTGCCGGAGCTTGACTCCGGCCGGGCGGAGCGTATCTGACCAGCCCGGGTCGCGCCGGCCTCCGGCCGCGGCCCGTTTGCCGTTTCCTTTCATCGGTGCCCGCCCCGGCGGGCACAAGCCGTGTCCCGCAGCGGGACGCGCAAGCCCCAGGGCCGATCCGGCCCGCCACGGAACAAGCACCCCACATGGCATCCGCCGCTCTGCGTTCCACCCCCGCCGATGATCATTTCATGGGCGAGACCTTTGCCGCCCTGCTCGATGAAACCCTGGGCCGCGACAGCGGCTTCGAAGGCTCGGTCGTCTCCGGACGCATCCTCCGCCTCGACCCCGAATTCGCGGTGGTCGATGTCGGCCTGAAATCCGAGGGCCGGGTCGCGCTCAAGGAATTCGGCCCCCCCGGCACCAAGCCCGACATCAAGCCCGGCGACGTGATCGAGCTCTATGTCGAGCGCTACGAGGATCGCGACGGCGCGATCGTGCTCTCGCGCGAGAAGGCGCGGCGGGAGGAAGCCTGGACCAATCTCGAAAAAGCCTTCGAGACCCAGGCCCGCGTCAACGGCACCATCTACGGCCGCGTCAAGGGCGGCTTCACCGTCGATCTCGGCGGCGCGGTGGCGTTCCTGCCCGGCAGCCAGGTGGATATCCGCCCGGTGCGCGACGTCACCCCGCTGATGGGCAGCCCGCAGCCGTTCCAGATCCTGAAGATGGACCGCACCCGCGGCAACATCGTGGTCTCCCGCCGCGCGGTGCTGGAAGAAACCCGCGCCGAGCAGCGCTCCGAACTGATCCAGGGCCTCAAGGAAGGCCAGATCCTCGACGGCGTGGTGAAGAACATCACCGATTACGGCGCCTTCGTCGATCTCGGCGGCGTCGATGGGCTGCTGCACGTGACCGACATCGCCTGGCGGCGCATCAACCACCCGTCCGAGGCGTTGCAGATCGGCCAGCAGGTGCGCGTGCAGGTGATCCGCTTCAACCCGGAAACCCAGCGCATCAGCCTGGGGATGAAGCAGCTCGAGGCGGATCCGTGGGAAGGCGTGGTGGCCAAGTATCCGCCGGGGGCGAAATATACCGGCCGGGTGACCAACATCACCGACTACGGCGCCTTCGTGGAGCTGGAGCCGGGCGTGGAAGGCCTGGTCCATGTCTCCGAGATGTCCTGGACCAAGAAGAACGTCCACCCCGGCAAGATCGTCGCCACCAGCCAGGAAGTGGACGTGATGATCCTGGACGTGGACGGGTCGAAGCGGCGCATCTCGCTCGGCCTCAAGCAGGTCAGCCGCAACCCGTGGGAGCAGTTCCAGGACGAGCATCCGGTGGGGTCGGTGGTGGAGGGCGAGCTCCGCAACATCACCGAGTTCGGCCTCTTCATCGGCCTCGGCCCCGACCTGGACGGCATGATCCACATGTCCGACATCTCCTGGGACGACGCCACCGAGGCGGCGATGGAGCCCTACCACAAGGGCGACGTCATCAAGGCCAAGGTGCTGGACGTGGACGTGGAGAAGGAGCGCATCTCGCTCGGCATCAAGCAGCTCAAGGATGACCCGGCGGCGGCGGTGCTGGATTCCGTCCATAAGGGCAGCGTGGTCACCTGCGTGGTGACGGCGGTGCAGGCGAACGGCATCGAGGTGAAGGTCGATGACGTGCTGACCGGCTTCATCCGCCGCTCCGAGCTCGCCCGCGACAAGTCCGACCAGCGCCCCGACCGGTTCGCGGTGGGGGAGAAGGTGGACGCCAAGGTCACCGCGGTGGACCGCGCCACCCGCCGGCTGCAACTCACCATCAAGGGCAAGGAGATGGAGGAGGAGAAGCAGGCGATGGCGGAATACGGGTCCTCGGACTCCGGCGCCTCGCTCGGCGATATCCTGGGTGCGGCGATCCGTCGGCGCAACCAGCAGGCGATGGGGGAAGGCTGAACGGAAGCCCCTCGTGGCCGGCCTCGCGCCGGCCACGAGGGGTGGATGCACGGGTTCGCCCGCGCTTCGGGCGGGTCAGCCGAACTCGGCGGCCCGCAGCTGGCGCGCCAGCCGGTCCAGGATCGCGTTCGCCATCCGCGGCGCGTCGCCCTCCAGGAAGCCGTGGGCGACGTTCAGATACTCGTTGATGACCACTTTCGCCGGCGGACCGTCGGCGCGCAGCAATTCGCCCGCCCCGGCGCGCAGCAGGGCGCGCAGGACCGGGTCCAGTCGCCCCAGCGGCCATTCCTCCGGCAGCGCCGCCACCAGCATCGCATCGATCGTGTCCTGACCGGCGACCGCACCGCGCACGATGGCGGCGAAGAGCGGCACCTCGGCCTCCGGCACCCGCCCGTCCTCGAACCCGCCCGCACCGGGCAGCGCGCCCAGGCGATGGCGGACGAACTCGTCGATCACCGTCTCGGCCGGCGCGCCCGCCTGCTCGCTCTGGAACAGCGCCTGGACGGCGGCGACCCGCGCGAAGGTGCGCCCGACGCGGCCAGTGGCGCGTCCGCTCATGGCCCGAAGCGGCGGGCGACGCCGATCTGGATCAGCGCCGCCGCCGCCGCCTCGGCGCCCTTGTTGTGCCCGTCCCGCCCCGAGCGCGCGCGCGCCTGGTCCAGCCGATGCACCGTCAGCACCCCCTGCCCCAGCGCCAGGCCGAATTGCAGCGAGAGCCGCATCAGCCCGGCGATGGTCTCCCGGCAGATATGGTCGTAGTGATCGGTCTCGCCCTTCACCACGCAGCCCAGCGCCACGAACCCATCGAAGCGGGTGGTCCCGCGCAGCGCCAGGCGGATCGCCTGCGGCAGCTCGTAGGCGCCGGCGACGTCGATCAGGGTGAAGGTGGCACCGGCCTCGCGCAGGATGCGGCTGGCGCCGTCCAGCAGCCCGTCGGCCACGTCCTGATAATAGGGGGCGCGCACCACCAGCAGATGCGGCGGCGGCCCGTCGATCCGCGGCGCGGCGGGCAGGGCGGCGTCCTCGGTGCTCATGGCGCGCCGCCTCCGTTCACCGTGTCCGGGATCGGACGGGTCTCGACGATGTTGAGCCCGTAGCCCTCGAGCCCGATCACGGTGCGCTGCCGGTTCGACAGCAGCACCATCGTCTTCACCCCCAGATCCAGCAGGATCTGGGCGCCGATCCCGTAATCGCGCAGCTCCCGCTGCGGGCGCGGCGACATCGCCAGCTCGCGCACCCGCGCCGAGAGCGCGGTCGGCCGGTGTTCGCGGATCAGCACCAGGACGCCGCGGCCCTCGCGGCCGATCATGTGCATGGCGTTGTGGATGGCGATCCAATGCGGCCCGCCGGTCATGTCGTCCAGCAGATCGACCGCGTGCATCCGCACCAGGACCGGTTCCGGGCCGGAGAGATCGCCCTTCACCAGCGCCAGATGCTCCTGGTATTCGACCTTGTTGGCATAGACGATCAGCTTCCACTCGCCGCCGGCGACGTGGTCGAACATCCCCTCCTGCACCCGCTTCACCAGCCGCTCGGTGCGCCGGCGATGGCCGATCAGGTCGGCGATGGTGCCGAGCTTGAGGTTGTTCCGCTGCGCGAAGGCCACCAGGTCCGGCAGGCGGGCCATGGTGCCGTCATCGTTCATGATCTCGCAGATCACCGCCGCCGGCGACAGGCCGGCGAGCCGGGCGATGTCCACTGAGGCCTCGGTATGCCCCGCGCGGATCAGCACCCCGCCCTCGCGGGCCACCAGCGGGAACACATGCCCCGGCACCACGATGTCGTCGCGCCCGCATTCGGGGTTGATCGCCACCGCGATGGTGTGCGCCCGGTCATGGGCGGAGATGCCGGTGGTCACCCCTTCCCGCGCCTCGATCGAGACGGTGAAGGCGGTCTGGTGACGGGTGCCGTTGTTGGCGCTCATCAGCCCGAGGCCCAGCTGCTCCACCCGGTGGCGGGTGAGTGCGAGGCAGATCAGCCCGCGGGCGTGGCGGGCCATGAAATTGACCGCGTCCGGCGTGGCGAACTGCGCCGGGATCACCAGGTCGCCTTCGTTCTCGCGGTCCTCGTCATCGACCAGGATGAACATCCGGCCCTGGCGCGCTTCCTCGATCAGCTCCTCGGCCGATGTCAGGTATTGCGACAGATTGAGGCTCTTCACGCCGTCCATCGGGCGCCCTCCCCGAACCCGGCCAGCCGCGCGACATAGCGGGCCAGCATGTCGATCTCGATATTCACCGCCTCACCCGGGCGCAGCGCGCCGAAGCCGGTGACCGCGGCGGTGTGCGGGATGATGTTGACGGAGAAACCGTCGTCGCTCGCCGCGTTGACCGTGAGCGAAACGCCATCGACCGCGACGCTGCCCTTCTCGGCGATGAAGCGGGCCAACCCGGGCGGCACGCGGAAGCGCCAGCGCACCGAGCCATGCTCGGGCACCGCCTCGACCGCCTCGCCCACCGCATCGACATGGCCGGAGACGATATGGCCGCCGAGCTCGTCGCCGAGACGCAGGCTGCGCTCGAGATTGACGCCGCTGCCCACCGTCCAGCGCCCGAGCGTGGTGCGCGCCAGGGTCTCGGCCGAGGCATCCACGGCAAACCAGTCCGCCCCCAGCGCCACCACCGTCAGGCAGCAGCCGGAACAGGCGATCGACGCCCCGATCGCCGGCGCATCGCCGGCCGCCCAGGGCGCGCCCCCGATCACCAGCCGCATGTCCCGCCCGGCGCCGAGCGGCGTGAGGGCACGGATCGTGCCGCGCGCGGTGATGATGCCGGTGAACATGGAGTCAGGCGGGGTCCGGAACGTGGCGAAGGAGGCTCAGCAGATCGGGTCCATGGGCCGAGACCGCAAGGCGCACGAAACGGGGCATCCTGTCCAGCCCCGCCAGCCCGAGGGCAGCCACGCCGGCCAGCCCGTCCCCGCCGATCACCCCCGGCGCGTGGAACCAGGCCAGCCGGTCCACCAGCCCCGCGCGCAGCAGCGAGGCGGCGAGTGCCCCGCCGCCTTCCACCAGCACCCGGGTCAGCCCCGCCGCGCCGAGCGCGGCCAGCGCCGCCGCGATATCCAGGCCGCCATCCCCGCGCGGCACCGCGATCACCCGCGCCCCGGCGGCGGCGAGCGCCGCTGCCCGCGCCGGGTCGGCCTCCGGCGCGGCCAGGACCCAGCTGGGGGCGTCGCCGGCCGAGGCCACCAGCCGCGCCGAGACCGGCATCCGCAGGGTGCTGTCGGCCACCACCCGCACCGGCGGGCGGAGGCGAAAACCCGGCAGGCGGCAGGTCAGGTCGGGGTCATCGGCCAGCACCGTGCCCACGCCCACCAGCACCGCGTCATGCGTCCCGCGCAGCGCATGGGCGGCGCGGCGCGCCTCGGGGCCGGTGATCCAGCGGCTCTCCCCGGAAGCGGTGGCGATCCGCCCATCCAGCGTGGTGGCCAGCTTCAGCGTGACCAGCGGCCGGCCGAGGCGGATGCGGGTGGCGAAGCCGGCCAGCAGTTCCTCCGCCTCCTCGGCCAGCACGCCCTCGGTGACGGCGACACCCGCCGCCCGCAGCCGCGCCAGGCCGGTACCATCCACGCGCGGGTCCGGGTCCCGTGCCCCCACCACCACCCGCGCCACGCCGGCCGCGATCAGCGCGTCGGCGCAAGGTGGGGTCACCCCGTGATGGGCACAAGGCTCCAAGGTGACATACGCCGTCGCCCCGCGCGCCGCCGGACCGGCCGCTTCCAGCGCCTGGGCCTCGGCATGGGGCCGCCCGCCGGGGGCGGTGACGGCGCGCGCGATCACCCGTCCGCCGGCCGCCAGCACGCAGCCGACCGAGGGGTTGGGCCAGGTCTCACCCAGGCCGCGGCGCGCCAGCGCCAGGGCGGCGCGCATATGCGCGCGGTCGGCCTCAGTCGGCGCGGTCATCGGCCGGTCCGCCCTCGCCCAGCGAACCGATGAAGGCCTCGAAATCCTTGGCCTCGCGGAAGTTGCGATAGACGCTGGCGAAACGGACATAGGCCACCGGGTCCAGATCGCGCAGCGTGTCCATCACCAGCTCGCCCACCTGCTTGGAGGGGATCTCGGTCTCGCCCGACGCCTCGAGATGGCGGACGATCCCGTTGACGATGCGCTCGATCCGATCGTCCTCGATCGGCCGCTTGCGCAGCGCCACCCGGATCGAGCGCGCCAGCTTGTCGCGGTCGAACGCCACCCGCCGCCCGTCCGCCTTGACCACGGTCAGCTCGCGCAGCTGCACCCGCTCGATGGTGGTGAAACGCTGACCGCATTGCGGACAAAATCTGCGCCGCCGGATCGCGGCCCCATCCTCGCTGGGCCTTGAATCCTTCACCTGCGTATCGTCGTGACCACAATAGGGACAATGCATCAGACCCACCCCCCGCAACACGGGGCTTCGCCCCGAACCCCACCAGGGGGGCGCTGCCCCCCTGGCCCCCCCGCCAAGGGCTGGCCCTTGGAACCCCGGGTTGGTTCGGAGCGGGAGGGGGGCGCGCGGGGCCGCTTGGGGGGGTGAGACCAGCGGGCATTTCTGCCCGCTGGTCTCA
>JAKBCO010000343.1 GCA_021807785.1 Pseudomonadota bacterium | reverse complement strand
CGGGCAGCGGCGCGATCCGCTTCGCCAGCGCCGCCGCCACGCCGACATTCGGGGTCAGGATGTCGATGGTGAACGGGTTGGTGAGCGGCGATCCCATCAGGTCGTGCAGGGTGCGCATCGCCTCGGTATGCGGATTCTTGGTGTCCAGCGGGTTGGCGTCGAACGCGAGATGCGGCGCCGCCACCGCCCCGGCCAGCGCCAGCACCGCGAACACCCCAAGCACCGGCCGCCGGTGACGCCGGATCATCGCATCCAGCGCCGCGCCATGGCCGAAGGCCACCATCCCCGCCTCCCCGCGCGGGCGGAACAGCGTGATCGCGGCGGGCAGAAACGTGACGGTGCAGGCGAAGGCGATCAGCATCCCCACCCCCGCGATCAGCCCGAGCTCGGCCACGCCGACGAAATTCGTCGGCACGAAGGCCAGGAACCCGGCGGCGGTGGCGGCGGCGGCCACCAGGATCTGCCCGCCCACCCGCGCCGCGGTACGCCGGAGCGCCTCGGCGGGGTCGGGATATTCGAACCGGCGCTCCCGGTAGCGGACGCAGAACTGGATGGAGAAATCCACCGCGATACCGACGAACAGCACGCCGAAGCCCACCGAGACCAGGTTGAGCGTACCCACCGCCACCGCGGCGAACAGCAGGGTCAGCGACAGCCCCAGCATCAGCGTCATCAGGATCGGCACGATCAGCCGCCATGACCGCACCGCCAGCACCAGCCACAGCGTGATGAGCGCCAGGCTGACCGCGAGCCCCCAGACCATTCCCTGGGCGACACTGGCAAACTCCTCATCCGACAGCGCGATCTGTCCGGTGATCCGCACCCGCGCCGCGCCGGAGCGCACGAACGGCAGCTTCGCGGCAATCGCGCGCGCCGCGCGGGTCGCCGCCCCCCCGGGTTCCAGATCGCCATAGTTCAACCGCGGATGCGCCAGCACGAAGCGGTACTGGCCGGCCAGTTTCGCGGTCGGCCCGGCGAGCAGGGTCTGCCACGACAGCGGTTGCGGCTTGCCCGCCAGCACGCCCGCCAGCGCCTGGTGGAACGCGGCCAACGCCGGCAGATACGGGGCGAGATCGACCCCGCCCTTCTGCACCCCCACCCCGATCAGCGCCAGCGCCGAGAACAGCCCGCGCGCCGAGGGATCGGCGGTCAACTGGCCCAGAAACGGCTGCGCGGCGATGGTGCGGTCCATCAGCGCGCGCAGCTTGGCCGTGGGCAGGAACAACAACCCCTCGCGGTCGAAATAGGGCGACGCATCGGGGCGGACGGCGTCGCGGAAATGCGCGTGATCTTCCCGCAGTGCCACCGCCAGCGCATGGGCGGTGGCGTCCGCCTCCTCCGGCTCCCTGGCGTCGATCACGAACACCAGCAGGTTGTTGAACTGCGGAAAGGCGCGGTCGAACGCGATCTCGGCCCGCCGCCACGGCAGCGAGGCGGCGAACAAGGCGTCGGTGTTGGTGGTGACGCCGAGATGGCTGGCGGCGAACAGCACCGAGAGGACGGCGGCCAGCACCCCGCCGGCGACGACGCGGGCGGCATGGCGGCGAGAGGCATCGACCAGGCGGACGAGCAGGGCGGAGAGCGGCATGGCGGCGGTGAATAGGGGAGGCGCGGGACGCGGTCCATGCGGGGGTTCGCAACCTCCCGGCAACGGGACAGAATGGCCCATCTTGGCTTCCAGGAGGGAAATCATGTCCGCCAGCCCTGGGGCGCGTCCGCGCCCGCCGTTCCGCGCCGATCATGTCGGCAGCCTGCTGCGTCCGCGCCGCCTGGCCGAGGCGCGCGCCGCCCACCGCGCCGGACGGCTGGACGCGGCCGGGCTGCGCGCGGTGGAGGACGCCGCCATCGCCGAGGCGATCGCCATGCAGGAAAGCATCGGGCTGCGCGCCGCCACCGACGGCGAATACCGCCGCGCCTATTGGCACTACGATTTCGTCTCCGGCCTGCGCGGGGTCGAGGTGTACGAGCCGGACCAGAAGATCGCCTTCAAGGGCGCCATCCTGGGCCACGCGCTGCGGGTGACCGGGCCGATCCGCTACGAAGCGCCGGTGATGGTGGAGGATTTCCGCTTCGTCGCCCGGCATGTGCGGACGGCGATCCCGAAGCAGACGATCCCCTCCCCCTCGGTGGTGCATTTCCGCGGCGGGCGCGATGCGATCGACCGCGCCGCCTATCCCGATCTCGACCGCTTCTTCGCCGACCTGGGCGCGGCCTATCGCGGCGCGGTGGGCGGATTCGCCGACGCCGGCTGCCGGTATCTGCAACTGGACGAGGTCTATATCGCCTATCTCTGCGACCCCGAGCAGATCGCCGGCCTGCGCGCGCGCGGCGAGCATGTGGAGGGGCTGCTGGAGCGCTACGCCGATCTGATCAACTTCTCGATCGGCGCGCGGCCGGCGGACATGGTGATCTCCATGCATCTCTGCCGGGGCAATTTCCGCTCCACCTGGGTCGCCTCGGGCGGCTACGAGCCGGTGGCGGAGGTGCTGTTCAACAAGATCGGCGTCGATGCGTATTTCATGGAATACGATTCCGAGCGCGCCGGCGGGTTCGAGCCGC
>JAKBCO010000342.1 GCA_021807785.1 Pseudomonadota bacterium | reverse complement strand
GTCGCCCTGGCCACCGAGCGGCTGGTGGAATCGCGCGCCGAACTCGGCGTGACCGGCGCCGGGCGCTACCCGGTGTTCAACGCCCAGGGCAGCTACCAGCGGTTCAAGTCCAGCAATGTCGGCCAGTTGTCGCCGATCGGCCAGCTCGCCGCCGGCGGCTCCGGCGGCTTCGGGCAGGTGGCCGGCGGGCCGAAGACGCCGACCAATTTCCAGCCCTTCGACGTCTTCCAGGACGGGTTCGACGCGGTCTGGGAACCCGATATCTGGGGCCAGGTGGCGCGGCAGATGGAAGCGGCGCGGGCCCAGGTGCGCGCCTCGGCCGAGGCGCGGCGCGGGGTGCTGCTGATCGCGCTCGCCGAGGTGGCGCGCGATTACATCGACCTGCGCGGCTCCCAGGCACTGCTGCGCATCGCGCGGGAGAATCTCCGCACCGCGCGGCAAAGCCTGCAACTGACCCGCGACCAGGCGGCGGCCGGCGTCACCACGGATCTGGACGTGGCCAACGCCGCCGCCCAGGTGGCCAGCACGGCGGCCGAGATCCCGGCGCTGCGCGCGCGCGAGCATCAGGAGATGAACGCGCTGGCGCTGCTGCTGGGCCGCCCGCCGGGGGCGCTGGCGGCGATGCTGGCGGTGCCACGCCCGGTGCCGCCGGTGCCGCCGCGGGTGCCGGTGGGCTTCCCCTCGCAGCTGGCCGAGCGCCGCCCCGACATCCGCGAGGCGGAGGCGAAGCTGCACGCGGCCACCGCCAATGTCGGCGTGGCGGTCGCCAGCTTCTATCCGTCGTTCACCCTGTCCGCGAGCTTCGGCTTCCAGGCGTTGCAGTTCCACAACCTCTGGTCGCTGAACGCGCGCCAGTACGACATGGGCCCCAGCTTCACCATCCCGATCTTCCAGGGCGGGCAGCTGGAATACACGCTGCATCTGCGCAAGGCGCAGCAGCGCGAAGCCGCCATCACCTTCGAGAAGACCGCGCTCACCGCCTGGCACGAGGTGGCGGACGCGCTGATCGCCTACCGGGCCGAACAGCAGCGCCGCGCCGAGCTGGTGCGCGCGGTGGCGGAAAACCGCAAGGCGCTGGTGCTGGCGCAGAGCCGCTACAAGGAAGGGGTGGCCGACTTCCTGACCGTGCTGGTTTCGGAACGCAGCCTGCTGGCATCCGAACAGCAGCTTGCCACCAGCACCATCACCGTCTCGACCGATCTGGTGGCGCTGTACAAGGCGCTCGGCGGCGGCTGGCAGCAGAGCTACCCGGTCAGGTCGCGGAGCGTTCCAGTGTCTCCGGTGGCACAAAGGACCGCCAGCGCCCGCTGAGCGCGGGCAGCTCGCCGTAGCCGCGGCGCGCATCGGCGGCGCGGCCGATCAGTCCGGCGAAGCTCAGGTCGCGGCGTTCGAGGAAGGCTTCGAGCTCGGCGAGGATGCGCCCGAGCGCGCCGAAGCCCTCGGCCATGACCACCGACAGCACCTCGCCCGCCGACGCCCCGGCCAGCGCCAGCCGCGCGAGGTCCTCGCCCGAGCGCACCCCGTTGGTGCCGAGAAGCGGAAAATCCGCCCCGACCGCGCGCCGGGATTCGGCCAGGAACCGGCAGACGATCGGCAGCGCCCAGGGCCCGCCATAGGCAGCGTTGGTGCCGAGCGCCGGAGCCAGGGTCTCGAGATCCGGCACCAGCGCCATGAAGCGCCCCATCATCACCACCGCATCCGCCCCGGCATCGCGCGCCGCCAGCGCGAGCGCGGGCAGGTTGGTGGCGAGCCCGGTGAGCTTGACCCAGAGCTGCATTCCCTGGGTCGCGGCGCGGACGGCGCGCACCAGGGCGGCGAGCCCGGCCGGATCGTTCTGCTGGGTGATGGCGCCGGCGGCGGCCTCCCCGGCATGGGGGGCGCCGACATTGAGTTCGAACACCCGGAGCCCGGCGGCGCGGGCGAGGCCGGCGATGCGCACCGCCCCCGCCTCGGCGGCCAGCACCAGCGAGGCGGCGACGAAGCGGCCGCTCCGCGCCGCCGCGGCGTCCAGCCCGGCGAGGGTGGCGAACCAGGCCTCCGGCGCATAGGGGGCGAGGCCGGAGCGGTTGAGCAACGACGGCCCGGCGCCGGCGGGGCGATGGTCCTGGGCGAGGAAGGTGTAATCGGCCGCCTCCAACTGGGCCGCGCCCTCCGGGCGTTCGTTGAGCGATTTGGCGATCACCCCGGCGGCACCGGCGTGGAGGGCGGCGCGGATGCCGGCCGCGGTGAGGACCGGTTCGCCGGCGCCGCAGATCAGCGGGTTGGGCAGGGCGAGGGCGCCGATGCGTGTGGCGAGGCGGGATGACATGCGCCGGAGGTGCCAGAGCGGGGCGGGATGGGCAAGCCGCCGCCCCCGTCGCGGCCGCCCGTCCTGGCCGCCCCCCGTCCTGGCCGGGCCTGACCCGGCCATCTACCCAAGACGCACCCACCCGGGACCATCGCCGGCCACAGGGCCAGCATTAACCTCTCATTAGCAAAAAAGTCCTTGCCATCCGAGCGTCCGTTGTTCTACCTTCCCCCCGTATTCAACAACCCAGGACCCCCCCACCCCCCCATTCCCCCCCCCCC
>JAKBCO010000341.1 GCA_021807785.1 Pseudomonadota bacterium | reverse complement strand
TCCAGCAGCGCCGCGTCCACCCCGTCGAGCGAGGTCCCGCTCATCAGCCCGATCGCGCGCATCCTCGCAGTTCCCCCCGGGGCTCCGGCCATGACCTGACGCGGGGATCGTGCTAGCCCGCCGCCGCGAGCAATGGAACCGCACGATGCCGGATGACGCTTTCCTGACCGAGGCCACCGCGCGCGGCTTCGTCTTTCAATGCACCGATACCGCTTCCCTGGCGGCGGCGCTGCGGGACGGCCCGCTCACCGCCTATATCGGCTTCGACTGCACCGCCGACAGCCTGCATGTGGGCAGCCTGGTGCAGATCATGCTGCTGCGGCTGTTGCAGAAGCACGGCCATCGCCCGCTGGTGCTGCTGGGCGGCGGCACCACGCGGATCGGCGATCCGTCGGGCAAGGACGAATCCCGCAAGATGCTGTCCGATGCCGAGATCGCCGCCAACATGGACGGCATCCGCCGCTGCTTCACCCCGTTCCTGCGCTTCGGCGAGGGCCCCTCGGACGCCATCCTGGCCGATAACGGCGCGTGGCTGAACGCGCTGGGCTACATCCCGCTGCTGCGCGAGGTCGGCACCCATTTCACCGTCAACCGGATGCTGACCTTCGATTCGGTGAAGCTGCGGCTGGAACGCGAGCAGCCGCTCACCTTCCTGGAGTTCAACTACATGATCCTCCAGAGCTACGATTTCCGCGAACTCGCGCGCCGGTACGGGGTGCGGCTGCAGATCGGCGGCTCCGACCAGTGGGGCAATATCGTGGCCGGGATCGAGCTTGCCCGGCGCACCGATGCGCTGTCGCTGTTCGGGCTGACCACGCCGCTCATCACCACCGCCTCGGGCGCCAAGATGGGCAAGACCGCGCGCGGGGCGGTGTGGCTGACCGCCGATCGCGTCTCGCCCTACGAATACTGGCAGTTCTGGCGCAACACCGAGGATGCCGATATGGGCCGGTTCCTGCGGCTGTTCACCGAACTGCCGCTGGATGAGATCGCGCGGCTGGAGGCCCTCGGCGGGGCCGAGATCAACGAGGCGAAGAAGCTTCTGGCGACCGAGGCGACGGCGCTGCTGCACGGGCCGGAGGCCGCGGCGGCGGCGGCCGAGACCGCGCGGCGGACGTTCGAGGATGGGGGCGTGGCCGATCTGCCCTCGGTCACCGTCCCGGCGGCGGAATTGGTCGCGGGCATTCCGGCGTTCCGGCTGTTCGTGCTGGCCGGCCTCGCCGCCAGCAACGCCGAGGCGCGGCGGCTGATCCGCGGCGGCGGGGCGCGGGTGAACGATGCGCCGGTCTCCGACGAGGCGGCGGTGGTGGACGCCGCGGCGCTGCGCGATGGCGCGGTGAAGCTGTCGGCGGGACGCAAGCAGCACCGGCTGGTGCGGGCGGGCTGATCGGCGCCGGCGGCTTGCGCAAGGGCGCGGTCGTTTCTACATTTGGCATGAACCCGTCCGGTGGAACCGATGGACAGCATCACCATCCCTGCTCTCGATCCGATCGCCGCCGCGCGGTTGTCCGCCCGCGCAGCGGCGGACGGATGTTCGGTCGCGGTCGAGGCGCAGCGGGTGCTGGAATCCGCTTTGGGCACCCGGGCGGCCCCCGAGGGCAATCTCTACGACCGCATTCACGCCCGCTTCGCCCGGATCGGCGGTGCCGATCTCGACCTGCCGCCACGGGAAAAACTCCGCTCCCCGCCCAGCTTCGACTGATGCTGCTGCTCGATACGAATGTTCTCTCCGCCATGATGCGCGTGGCGCCGGACCCGTTCGTCTCGGCGCTCCTCGCCAGGCGACCAGCCGAGACGGTGTTCACCGCGACGCTCTGCCAGGCGGAGATACTCGGCGGGATCGCCGTGTTGCCGCCAGGTCGCCGCCGCGTCGCGCTGGAGGCTGCCGCATCGAGTATGTTCGCCGAGGATTTCGCCGGTCGTCTGCTGCCGTTCGATGAGGCTGCCGCCATCGCATATGCCGAGCTCCTCGGTGCGCGGCAGCGCGATGGGCGGCCGGTGGCAACGATGGACCTGATGATCGCCGCGGTCGCACGCAGCCGCGGCGCGACGATCGCGACCCGTAACGTGGCCGATTTCACCGGCTATGGCATCACAATCATCGATCCGTGGCACAGCTGAAGGACAGGTGAACATGCACCACGAGCGACCGGTTTCGTCCACGCCGCGCGGCTGGCGCACGGTGCTGCTGGCGATCTGCCTCCTTACCCCGCTCCCGGCCATGGCCCGCACCGTCATCGGCTCGGTCAACACCAATTTCCGCTGGCTCGGCCCCGACGACAAGGTGGTGGTGGAGCGTTACGACGACCCGCGCGTCCCCAACGCCGCCTGCTACGTCTCCCGCGCCGAGACCGGCGGCGTGAAGGGCTGGGTCGGCCTCGCCACCGACCCGTCGCGCTTCTCCATCGCCTGCCGCGCGGTGGGGCCGATCACCGTGCCGGCGAGCCTGCCGGACAAGCAGCTGGTGTTCTCCGCCTCGGCCGCGCCGCTGTTCAAGGCGCTGCATGTCTGGCGCATCATCGACCGCCAGAAGCAGGTGCTGCTCTATGTGGTCATCAGCACCAAGCTGGTGC
>JAKBCO010000340.1 GCA_021807785.1 Pseudomonadota bacterium | reverse complement strand
CGATGCCGCCGCCGCTGCCGCTGCTGGACCACGCGGTGATCGGCCTCGGGACGGACCTCGATGCGGGCGAGGCCCGATTCCGCCGGCTGGGCTTCACCCTGACCCCGCGCGGCTACCACAGCCTCGGCTCGATGAACCACCTGGCCGTGTTCGGCACCGATTACCTGGAACTGCTCGCGGCACCCGCGGACTCCCCCCGCCGGGAGGTCGTGGAGGGACCCCACGGCCTCGCCGCCCTGGTGTTCGCGACCCGCGATGCCGATGGCGCCTTCGCGGCACTCGCGGCGGCCGGCGTGCCGGCCACGCCGCCGCAGCGTTTCTCCCGCCCGGTGACGGTCGCCGGCGAAACCCGCGACGCGGCCTTCCGGACCGTCCGCCTGCCGGCCGACGCGGTGCCGGCCGGACGGTTCTATTTCTGCGAACACGACACCCCCGATCTGGTCTGGCGCGACGAATGGCGCCGCCATCCGAACCGGGTCACCGGTATCGCCGAGGCGGTGATCGCCGCCGCCGATCCGGCCGGGCTGGCGCGGCTGTTCGCGCGCCTGTTCGGCGCCGACATGCTGCGGCTGGAGGCGGACGGGTTCGTGCTGAGCCTGGGCCTCGCCCGCTGCCGGGTGATCGGGGCGGCGGCGGCGCGGGCGCGGTTCGGGGCGGTGGCGCCGGGGCGCGCCGATTTCATGGCCGCGCTGATGCTGCGCAGCGCGGCGCTGGCGGACACAAGCGCGGCGCTGACGGCGGGCGGGGTCGCGGCGGCGGCGCTGCCGGGCGGCGGGTTGCTGGTGCCGTCGGCGGAGGCCTGCGGGGTGGCGCTGGGGTTCGTGGAGTAGCGCGCGGCGCTTGCCCACACGGGCCGCAATCTGAGACAACCGCGAAAACCACGCAGGCTCGCCATGTTCACCACCCGCCCCGAACTCGCCGGCACCTTCGGCATGGTCGCCACCACCCATTGGATCGCCTCCGCGGTCGGCCTCGCGGTGCTGGAACGCGGCGGCAACGCCGCCGATGCCGCCGTCGCCGCCGCCTTCACCCTGCATGTCGCCGAACCCCATCTCAACGGCCCCGGCGGCGACGCGCCGATCCTGCTGCACGATGCCGCCACCGCGAGCCAGCACGTCATCTGCGGCCAGGGACCCGCGCCGGCCGCCGCGACCATCGCCCGCTTCCAGGAACTCGGCCTCGATCTGATCCCCGGCACCGGCCTGCTGCCGGCGGTGGTTCCCGGCGCCTTCGACGCCTGGATGCGGCTCCTGCGCGACTGGGGCACGCTCGAACCCGCCGAGGTGCTGGACTACGCCATCGGCTACGCCGAGCACGGCATCCCCATCGTCCCCCGCATCAGCGCCGCCATCGAAACCATGCGCCCGATGTTCGAGCAGGAGTGGACGAGCTCGGCCGCCGTCTTCCTGCCCGGCGGTCAGGTGCCCGCGCCCGGCAGCCTGTTTGCCCGCCCCGCGCTGGCCGCCACCTGGCGCCGGCTGCTGGCCGAGGCCACCGGATCCACCCGCGAAGCCCGCATCGACGCCGCCCGCCGCTGCTTCGCCCAGGGCTTCGTCGCCGAGGCGATCGACCGGTTCTTCCGCCGCCACGAAATCCTCGACGTCTCCGGCCGCCGCCACCGCGGCCTGCTGACCGGCGCCGACATGGCCGCCTGGGAGGCCGGCATCGAGGCACCGCTGCGCTTCGACTACCACGGCCACCAGGTGCTGAAATGCGGCCCCTGGAGCCAGGGGCCGGTGCTGTTGCAGCAACTCGCCCTGCTCGCCGGCTGCGACCTCGGCGCCATGGACCCGGAGGGCGCCGACTTCGTCCACACCGTCACCGAGGCCGCCAAGCTCGCCTACGCCGACCGCGAGGCCTGGTACGGCGATCCGCGCTTCGCCGACATCCCCATCGAGACCCTGCTCTCGCCCGCCTACAACGCGGACCGCCGCCGGCTGATCGGCGCCGAGGCCTCGCGCGACCTCCGCCCCGGCCGGCCGGATGGACGGGCGCCGGTGCATGACTACGCCGCCGCCATCGCGCGGGCCGAGCGCGCCTCCCGCGCCCCGGGCGCCGGCGAACCCACCGTCGCCCGCCTCGGCGCCATCGGTGGCGATACCTGCCATATCGACGTCATCGACCGGCGGGGCAACATGGTAAGCGCCACGCCGTCGGGCGGCTGGCTGCAATCCTCCCCGGTGATCCCGGAACTCGGCTTCCCGCTCGGCACCCGCGGGCAGATGTTCTGGCTGCAACCGGGGCTGCCGGCCAGCCTGCACCCGGGCGCCCGGCCGCGCAGCACCCTCTCGCCCAGCATGGCGCTGCGCGACGGCGAGGCCTGGATGAGCTTCGGCACCCCGGGCGGCGATCAGCAGGACCAGTGGCAGACCATCTTCCTGCTGCGACGGATCCACCACAATTTCAACATCCAGGAAGCGATCGACCTGCCGTCGTTCCATTCCGAGCATTTCACCTCGAGCTTCTGGCCGCGCGCCGCGCGCCCCGGGAAGCTGGTGATCGAGGGGCGGTTCACCGACGCCGTCCTGGCCGAGCTGCTGGCCCGCGGCCACCGCGCGGAGAAGGGGGAGGACTGGTCGGAAGGAAGGCTGTCGGCGGCCAGCCGCGAGG
>JAKBCO010000339.1 GCA_021807785.1 Pseudomonadota bacterium | reverse complement strand
TCGCCCTCCGAAGGCGAAGGTCGCACGTTCGAATCGTGTCGGGTCCGCCAAGCGCCCCCGCCGGCGCGCGAGGCCCGCGCGCCAGGCCGGCGGCTCAGCCTTCCCCCGCCACCCCCTCCGCCACCGCGAACTCCGCCTCGGTCTTCGCCCGCAGCTCGGCCACGCTCACCTCCGGCGCCAGCTCGATCAGCGTCAGCCCGGGCCGGCCCACGGCGAACACCCCGAGCTCGGTCACCACCATATCCACCACCCCCGCCCCGGTCAGCGGCAAGGAGCACGCCCGCAGCAGCTTCGGCTTGCCGCCGGCGGTATGCTCCATCAGCACCACCACCCGCTTCACCCCGGCCACCAGGTCCATCGCGCCGCCCATCCCCTTCACCATCTTGCCGGGGATCATCCAGTTCGCCAGGTCGCCGTTCTCCGCCACCTGCAGCGCGCCCAGGATCGAGATGTCGATATGCCCGCCGCGCACCATCCCGAAGCTCGCCGCGGAATCGAAGAAGCTGGTGGTGGGCAGCTCGGTCACCGTCTGCTTGCCGGCGTTGATGAGGTCGGCATCCTCCTCGCCCTCGAACGGGAACGGCCCCATGCCCAGCATCCCGTTCTCGGAATGCAGTTGGATCGACATCCCGGCGGGGACGTGATTGGCCACCAGGGTCGGAATCCCGATCCCCAGATTGACGTAGAATCCGTCCCGCAATTCCCGCGCCGCGCGGGCCGCCATCTGATCGCGTGTCCAGGCCATCGCCCGCCCTCCCTCAGGACCGCTTGCGCACGGTGCGCTGCTCGATCCGCTTGTCCACCTCCGCCAGCGGGACGATCCGATCGACGAAAATCCCCGCCGTCACGATATGATCGGGGTCGATCCCGCCGGGTGCCACCATCGCCTCCACCTCCACCACCGTGGTCCGTGCCGCGGTGGCCATGATCGGGTTGAAATTGCGCGCGGTCTTCCGATAGATCAGGTTGCCCTCCGGATCGGCCTTCCAGGCATGGATGATCGCCAGATCCGCGGTCAGCCCGCGCTCCATCACATAGGTCCGCCCGTCGAACTCCTGGGTGGGCTTGCCCTTGGCGATCTCGGTGCCGGCGCCGGTGGCGGTGAAGAAGGCGGGGATGCCGGCGCCGCCGGCGCGGATGCGCTCGGCCAGCGTGCCCTGCGGGTTGAACTCGATCTCGAGTTCCCCGGCCAAGTACTGCCGCGCGAAGGTGGCGTTCTCGCCCACGTAGGAGCTGACCATCCGCCGGATCTGCCGGCTCGCCAGCAGCAGCCCGAGTCCGGCGTCGTCGATGCCGGCATTGTTGGAAATCACCGTCAGGTCCTTGGCCCCGCTGTCGCGGATCGCCGCGATCAGGACGGACGGAATGCCGCACAGGCCGAAGCCGCCCGACATGATCGTCATGCCGTCGCGCAGCAACCCGGCCAGCGCCGCGGTCGCATCGGGGTAGAGCTTGTTGACCGCCATGGCCGCACCTCCTGTCCGGCGGCGTGGATGCCAGCCCGCGCCGCGCCGGGCAAGGCCCAAGGGGCAGAAGGGTGCCGCTATCCCGAAGGAGCCACCGCCAGCGCCCAGAGCCGCGCGCCCCCGGTGATGCCGTCCTCGTTCGCCACCGTGGTCACGTCCGATGCCAGCTGCTCGGTCAGCAGCCGCGCGTTGCCGCCGCCGATATAGAGGTGATCGAACCCGGTCAGGACCCGCAGCTGGACGAGCACCCGGTCCACCCGCTTGCGCCAATGCTTGCGCCCGACCTCCTCCAGCGCCGCCTCGCCCACGAACTGGTCATAGGTGAGCTTCTTCCAGGCCGGGTGCTGGCCGAGTTCCAGATGCGGCGCCGGCTGGCCGTCATGGAACAGGGCGAAGCCCATGCCGGTGCCCAGCGTGATGACGCATTCCAGCCCATGGCCCGCGATCGCGCCCAGGCCCTGCACGGTGCCGTCATTGGCCAGCCGCACCGGCGCGCCCAGCCGCTCGGCGAGCGGTGCGGCGAACGGCACAAGCCGCCACTTGCCGTCGCCGAGGTTGGGCGCGGTCAGGATCACGCCGTCGCGCACCGCGCCGGGGAACCCCACCGCGACCCGGTCGAAATGCCCCGCCTCGGCGGCGAGACCGGCGATCAGTTCGATCAGCACCTCGGGCGTCAGGTCGCGCGGGGTCTTCACCCGCACCGGCGGCCCGGCCATGGAGGCATCCGTCGCCACCAGCGCGGCCTTCACATGGCTGCCGCCGATATCGATGCAGAGGGTGATCTTGGGGGGCTGACTGGGGGCCATGGGCGCGCTCCGGTTCCGCCGGCCGAGCCGGCGCCGGCCGCGCGCAGAGCATTCCGCCTGACGGGGGCAAACGCAAGCGACGCCACCGAGGACGGGAAACCCCGCCCCCGTCGCGGCCCCCCTTCGCGGCCCCCGTCCTGGCCGGGCTTGACCCGGCCATCCCCCCCGACCTTCCCACCCGGGACCATCGCCGGTCACAGGGCCAGCGTTAACCTCTCATTAGCAAAAAAGTCCTTGCCGCCGCGCCGCCGTTGTTCTATCTTCTGCCCGCATTCAACAACCCAGGACCCGCCCACCCCGCCATGCCGCCCCGCCCCGTCACCCAGTTCCTGACCCATGTCGG
>JAKBCO010000338.1 GCA_021807785.1 Pseudomonadota bacterium | reverse complement strand
GCGGCGGAATAGTCTGGCGCGGGTTCCGGTGCGGGCTGGGCGATGCGATACTCGCCTTCCCGCTTTGGAGCCCCGCCATGCCGTTGCCCGCCACCATGCGCTTTATCGACCTGCCCACGCCCGGTGGACCGGAGGCGATGCGGCTTGCCACCGGCCCGCTGCCGGTCCCCGCTGCAGGCGAGGTGCTGATCCGGGTGCTGGCCGCCGGGGTGAACCGGCCGGATGTGCAGCAACGGATGGGCGCCTATCCGCCCCCGCCGGGCGCCAGCCCGATCCTGGGGCTGGAAGTGGCCGGGGAGGTGGTGGCGGTAGCGCCGGACGTGACCACGCTCCACCCCGGCGCGCTTGTCGCGGCGCTGGCCAATGGCGGCGGCTATGCCGAGTATTGCGCTGTTCCCGCCGGTCAGTGCCTGCCCTGGCCGGGCGGCTACGACGCCGGCCGCGCCGCCGCCCTGCCGGAGACGTATTTCACCGTCTGGGCCAATCTGTTCGGCCTTGGCGGGCTCGCGTCCGGGCAGACCGCGCTGGTGCATGGCGGGACATCCGGCATCGGCATGACCGCGTTGCAGCTGGGCCGGGAGTTCGGCGCGACCATGTTCGCGACCGCCGGCTCGGCCGAGAAATGCGCCGCCTGCCTACGCTTCGGCGCCAGCGCCGCGATCGACTACCGGACCCAGGATTTCGTCGCCGAGATCCGCCGCCTGACCGATGGGCGCGGCATCGATGTCATTCTGGACATGGTGGGCGCCGCCTATTTCGCGCGCAACCTGCGCGCCCTGGCGATTGATGGGCGACTGGTACTGATCGCATTCCTCGGCGGATCGAAGACCGACGCGCTGGACTTGGTACCGATCATGACACGGCGGCTGACGGTCACCGGCTCCACCATGCGCCCGCGCAGCACGGCCCAGAAAGCGGAAATCGCCGTGGCCCTGCGGGCGCGGGTGTGGCCGCTGCTGGCGGCCGGGCGGGCGGGGCCGGAGATCTACGCCCGCTTCCCGCTGGAGCAGGCGGGCGAGGCCCACCGGCTGATGGAATCCAGTGCCCATATTGGCAAGATCGTGCTGGACGTCGCGGGGTAGTCAGAAGTCCAGGTCCGCGTAGTGCGGTGCCGGCGCAAGCCCCGGCACGCGGTCGGCCAGCACGCCGCGGAAGCAAGGGCGGGATTTCATCCGCGCGTACCACTCCTTCGCCGCGGGCGCGGCGGCCCAGTCGATCTCGCCGATATAGTCCAGACTCGAGATCTGCGCGGCGGCGGCGAAATCGGCGAGCGAGATCGCCTCCCCCGCCAGCCACGACCGGGTCTCGCTCAGCCAGCCGACATAATCCAGATGCGGCCCAAGCGCGGCGTAGCCGCCACGCAAGATCGCCGCGTCCGGGTTGCCGCGCCCGGTCAGGCGCTTCATGTATTTCTCGCCCAGCAGGCAGTTGGTGACCTCGGCGTGGAACTTGCCGTCGAACCAGGCCGCCAGCCGGCGCGTCTCCACCCGTTCGGGATGGGTGCGGCCCAGCAATGGCGTGTCCGGGTAGGCTTCCTCGAGATACTCGGCGATCACGGTGGAATCCGGGATCGCGAGGCCGCTGTCCTCGAGCAGGGTGGGAACCGTGCCGGCCGGGTTGAGGTCCAGATACTCGCTGCGCTGTTCCCAGACCTTCTCCACCCGCAGCTCGCAAGGCAGGCGCTTTTCCGCCAACACCAGCCGGATCTTGCGCGAAAACGGCGACAGCGGAAGATGGAACAGGTAACGCATCGGCCCGACTTATCGCATCCGCCCCGCGCCGCGCCAAGGGCGCGCGGGCGCAACCCAGGAGTTCCCGGATGTCCCTGTTCGACCTGACCGGCAAGGTGGCGATCGTCACCGGCGGCAATGGCGGTATCGGCCTCGGCATGGCCCAGGGCCTGGCCGGCGCCGGCGCGCGCGTGGTGCTGTCCGGGCGTGACGCCGCCAAGGCGCAAACGGCGTTGTCCCGGCTTGGTCCGGACGCCGCCTTCATCGCCGCCGACGTGACCAAGGGCGCGGCATGCCGGGAGCTGGTGGCGGAGACGCTGGCCCGATTTGGCCGGCTGGACATCCTGGTCAACAACGCCGGCACCTCGATCCGCAAGATGCCGCAGGATTTCACCGAGGCCGAGTGGCATCACGTCCTGGACACCAACCTGACCGGCGCGTTCCTGTGCTCGCAGGCCGCCTATCCGGCGATGCAGGCCGCGGGCGGGGGGAAGATGATCAATATCGGCTCGATGATGACCCTGTTCGGTGCGCCCTATGCCACGCCCTATGCGGCCAGCAAGGGCGGCATCGTGCAGATGAGCCGGGCGCTGGCCACCGCCTGGGCGAAGGACAATATCCAGGTGAACGCGGTGCTGCCGGGCTGGATCGACACCGATCTGACCCGCACCGCGCGACGCCAGGTGGAGGGGCTGCACGACCGGGTGGCCGCGCGCACCCCGGCCGGGCGCTGGGGAGTGCCGGAGGATCTGGCCGGGGTGGCGGTGTTCCTGGCCGGGCGTGGTTCGGATTTCGTAACTGGGACGGCGATCCCGGTGGATGGGGGGTATTCTATCGCGACGTGAGAGGGGGGGGCGGAGGAGGAGGTCGGGCGTCCTGTCGATTGGTGT
>JAKBCO010000337.1 GCA_021807785.1 Pseudomonadota bacterium | reverse complement strand
GCGCGCTACGTGGCGGCGGTGTCGGGGCCGCCCGCCGAGCCGATCACGCCTCCATAGCCGCCAGCCGCGCCGCCACCGCCTCCTCGGCCGAGGCGATGCCGCCATGCGCGCCCGACCAGCGCACCGGATCCTCGAGGAACCGGCGCACCTCGGCCAGCGCGGAATCGGCAAAATACGGCCGGTCGCGGCAGGCCTCGAGCACGTCCCACCAGGTGCAGAGGTGGTGCAGGGTGATGCCCATCCCGGCCAGGGTTTCGAAGGCGCCGGGAAAGACCCCGTAGAAGAACACCACGAAGGTGTGGTTCACCAGCGCGCCGGCGTCGCGCAGGGCCTGGGCGAAGCGGATCTTGGACTGCCCGTCGGTGGTCAGGTCCTCCACCAGCAGAGTGCGCTTGCCCTCCGGCACGTCGCCTTCGATCAGCGCGTTGCGGCCGAAGCCCTTGGGCTTCTTGCGCACATAGGCCATCGGGGCGGCCATGCGGTCGGCGATCCAGGCGGCGAAGGGGATGCCCGCGGTCTCGCCGCCGGCCACCGCCTCGATCGTCTCGTAGCCGACATGGCGATGGATCTTCTCCACCGCCAGTTCACAGATCTTCGCGCGCACGCGGGGGAAATAGATGATCCGTCGGCAGTCGATATAGACCGGGGATTTCCAGCCGGAGGTGAAGGTATAGGGCTCCTCGGGGCGGAAATTGACCGCCTGGATCTCGAGCAGCATCCGCGCGGTGGAAAGCGCGGCATCGTGGTCCCAGCCGGACTGGGCGGGGGCCTTCTGGGTGGTGGGGCTGGTCATGGCGGGCTCCTGGGCGCGGCGGGTATTAGCCCGGCCGGGCGGCGGACGTCGAGCGCAGGGCGGCGCCGGCCTCGGTGGCGGCGAACCAGTCCAGGATCTCGGCGCCGGTCCAGCACAGCACGTCGGGGAAGCGGCGCACGTAGTCGAAGATCGCCTCCAGCGCGGCGATGCGGTGCGGCTGGCCGGAGATGTAGGGATGGATCGCCAGGGAAACGATCTTGGCGCGCTGCGCGCCCTCGGCATAGAGCCGGTCGAACTGGGCGCGGAAGCGGTCGAACAGGTAGCGGGCCTCGTGATGCTGGACGATCATCATCGGGATGTCGTTGAGTTCCACCGTGTAGGGCAAGGTCGCCAGCGGACCGTGCGCGGTGGCGATGACGGTGGGTTCGTCATCATAGACCCAGTCGCCGATGTAGCGCACCCCGGCGGCGGCCAGCAGGTCGGGGGTCTCGAAGGTCTGGGTGAGGCCGGGGCCGAGCCAGCCGGGCGGCCGGTAGCCCCAGAATTGCTCGAGCGTGCCGAGCGCGCGGGCGATCATGGCGGCCTGGTCGGGGACGTTGTGGATCGGCCCCTGGTCCCAGGCGTGGCCCATCGGCTCCCAGCCGAGGGCGCGGGCTTCCTCGGCGACCCGGGGATAGTCCTCCACCACGCGGGCGTTGACCGAGAGGGTGGCGCGGACGTCGTGGCGGCGGAACAGGTCGAAGAAGCGCCAGACGCCGACCCGCATCCCGTATTCGTGCCAGGACCAGTTGGGCACGTCGGGCAGCAGCGGCTGATGGGTGGGCGCCGGCAGCACCTGGCGGGCCATGGCGCGATGGATGTCCCAGACTTCCAGGTTGACGATCGGCCAGAACACCACCCGCGCGCCCTGCGGCAGGTGGAGCGGCGGGCGATCGACGATGGCGGAGAAGGGAACGCGCTCACGCGGGAGCATGGCCATGGCGGGGCTTTCGTTGCGGGTCAGACCTGAAGGCGCCAGCCGTCGCCGTCGGAGACCAGATGCCCCGCGGTGGCGCCGGCGAAATGGGTGCCGAGGATCAGCACCGGCCGGTCGGCCAGTGCCGCATACATGCGCCGACGGGTGGCATTGGCCGCGGCGGCGTCCCAATCGGCCGTGCTGGCCCAGTCGGGATGCGCGATCTGGCAAGGGTGGTGGAGGAAATCGCCGGTGATCAGCCCCTCGGCGCCGTCGGAGGCGATGCGCAGGCTGACATGGCCCGGGGTGTGGCCCGGGGTCGGGATCAGGGAGATTTCCGCGCCGATGCGGTGATCGGGGTCGATCAGCTCGGCGAGCCCGGCATCCAGGATGGGCTGCACCGAATCGGCGAACACGGTGCGGATGTCGTCGCGGTCGTGCGGGCCGGTCCAGTGGGCGTACTCGGCGCGGCCGAACAGGTAGCGGGCATTGGGGAAGGTGGGCACCCAGCGCTCGCCCTGCTTCATGGTGTTCCAGCCGACATGGTCCACGTGCAGATGGGTGCAGAGGACGGTGTCGATGCTCTCGCGCGCGTAGCCGGCGGCGGCGAGGTCGGCCAGGAACGGCAGCGCGAGGTTGTTCCAGCCGGGGATGCGCCGGCCCTGCTTGTCGTTGCCGAGGCAGGTATCGACCACGATGCGGTGGGTGGGGGTTTCCACCACGAAGGCGTGGATGGACATGCGCAGCCGGCCCTCGGCGTCGGCGAAATGCGGGCGCAGCCAGGCGATCGGCAGGATCGCCTCGCGCGTGGCCTGGGGCAGCAGGAAGCGGCTGCCGCCGGTCACTTCCATTTCCGTCACCTTGGTGACGGTGACCCGGCCGATGGTCCAGCGCATGGGCGGTCCTCCGCAG
>JAKBCO010000096.1 GCA_021807785.1 Pseudomonadota bacterium | reverse complement strand
ACCCGGATGCCAGCCCGCGCCATCGCGGCATGAGCCTGCTGCTGGCCGAGAAGGGGCCCGGGTTCACGGTCAGCCGCAAGCTCGAGAAGCTGGGCTACAAGGGCATCGACAGCGCCGAGCTGGTGTTCCAGGACTACCGCGTGCCGGCCGACCGGCTGATCGGCGGGGTGGAGGGGCTGGGGCTCAAACACGCGCTTTCGGGCCTGGAACTCGGGCGGATCAACGTCGCCGCGCGCGGGGTGGGGATCGCCCAGGCGGCGCTGGACGAATCGGTGCGCTACGCGCAGCTGCGCAAGACCTTCGGCAAGCCGATCGCCGAACACCAGGCGATCGCGCTGAAACTGGCCGACATGGCCACCCGCGCCGAGGCGTCGCGTCTGCTGGTCCGTCGCGCCGCCGAAATGTACGACCAGGGCGCGCGCTGCGACATGGAGGCCGGCATGGCCAAGCTGTTTGCCACCGAAACGGCGCTGTTCTGCGCCACCGAGGCGATGCGGGTGCATGGGGGCTACGGCTATTCCACCGAGTTCCCGGTGGAGCGGCTCTATCGCGACGCGCCGCTGCTGGTGATCGGGGAGGGGACCAACGAGCTGCAACGCCTCATCATCGCCCGCCAGCTGGTGGAAAGGAATCCGGCATGAGCCTGCCGCTGGCGGGGCTGCGCGTGATCGCGGTGGAACAATACGGCGCCGGCCCGTTCGGCTCCATGCAGCTCGCCGACATGGGCGCCGAGGTCATCAAGATCGAGAACCCGGAGGAGGGCGGCGATGTCAGCCGCCGGGTCGGGCCGCATTTCCTCGGCCCGGGCGACAGCCTGTTCTTCCAGGCGTTCAACCGCAACAAGCGCTCGATGGGGCTCAACCTGCGCGCGCCGGAGGGCCGCGCCGTGCTGGCCGATCTGGTCCGCGGGGCGGATGCGGTGCTGGACAATCTGCGCGGCGATCAGCCGGCCCGGCTCGGGGTGACCTACGACGCGCTGAAGGCGGCCAATCCGCGCCTGGTCTGCGCGCATCTCTCGGCCTATGGGCGGGAGGGATCGCGCGCCGCCTGGCCGGGCTACGACTATCTGATGCAGGCCGAGGCCGGGTACTTGTCCCTGACCGGGGAGCCGGACGGGCCGCCGGCGCGGTTCGGGCTCTCGATCGTCGATCTGATGGCCGGGGTCTATGCGGCGCTGGCACTGCTGGCCGGGGTGACGGCGGCGCGCGCGACCGGGGTGGGGCGGGATGTCGATGTGTCGCTGTTCGATACCGCGCTGGCCAATCTGAACTACCTGGCGGCGTGGTACCTGAACGCCGGCCACGCCCAGGGGCGGGAGCCGCGCGGGGCGCATCCCTCGCTGACCCCGAGCCAGCTCTGCCGCACCGCCGATGGCTGGATCTTCATCATGTGCAACAAGGAGAAGTTCTGGCCGGTGCTGTGCGCGGCGATCGATCGGCCGGATCTCGCCGCCGATCCGCGCTTCGTGGATTTCCCGGCCCGGCTGGCCAACCGCGCGGCGCTGACCGCGGCGCTGGATGCGGCGTTGTCGGCGCGCACCACCGCCGGCTGGCTGGCGCGCTTTGCCGGCACCGTGCCGGCGGCCCCGGTGCATGACATCGCCGCCGCGCTGGACAGCGATTTCGTCCGCGCCGAGGCGCGGGTGTGGGGGTTCGACCGGCCGCAGGGTCCGCCGGTGGACATGGTGGCCCCGGCATTCCGCTTTCCCGGCGCCGCGCCGCCGCGCGCCGCCGCCCCGGCGCTGGGGGCGGATACGGAGGCGGTGCTGGCGGGGCTCGGCTACGACGCGGCGCGGATCGCGGCGCTGCGGCGGGCCGGCGTGGTGGCGTAAGGGAAGGCGGCGTCGAAAATCGTTGCTTTCCCGCGGTCGATGAGCTAAAAGTGAGAATCATCACTTGCCGTCCGGCTGGGACGGTCGATCCGGTTGGAGCCGCAGGAATGTCCCGTTTTCGTGTCGTTGGCTTTCCCCTCCTGCTGGCCGCCCTCGCGCTCTGCGCGCCGCTCCGCGCCCGCGCAACCTTGTTGCACCAGTATAATTTCAACGGCTCGGTCACCGATCAGGTCGGCACCATGAACGGCACGCTGGTGGGCGGCGCCACCGCCTCCGGCGGCAGCCTGACGCTCAACGGCACGTCCGCCTATGCGCAGTTGTCGGGGTACGCCATTCCTTCGGGCGATTTCAGCATCACCTTCGATGCCACCATCGCCGCGATCAGCACGAGCAACTATGCCGAGATGATCTCCCAGGGCACGAGCGGCGCCCCGGGATTCTATATCGGGATCACGCCCGGCCCCAACTCCAGTTTCCGTCTCGGTGACGCTGTGGGCGGCACCACCGTCGCCACCCCCACCGACGGCAAGCAGCACAGCTACGAACTCATCAGCAGCGCCGCCAACGGAACCCAGTTCTACATCGACGGCACCCAGGTCTTCACCTCCGCCAGCCAGGCCACCGCCCCGCAATCGGGCACCGATACCCGGATCGGCAACCAGTTTTCCGGCTACAGCGAGTTTCTCGACGGCTCGATCTCCAATCTTTCCATCTATTCGGGCCTGCCCAGCGCCGCCGTGCCAGAACCCTCCGGCCTCGCCCTGCTCGCCGGCGGAGCGTTGCTGCTGACCCTGCTGCCGCGCCGCCGCCGCCCTCAGTGAAACACCCGCCCGGCGTCGATCACCACCGTCTGCCCGGTCATCGTCCCGGTCCGGCACATGGTCACCACCATGTCGGCACAATCGTCCTTGTCGGCGGCCTGCTTCAGCAGCGCGCCCTCGGCTGACCGCGCGATCTGCTCGGGGCGCAGATTGGCGGTGGCGCGGGTGCCCTCCAGCAGGCCGGGGGCGACGCAGTTCACCAGCACCTCCGGCGCCAACGCCACCGCCATGCAGCGGGTCAGATGGATCAGCCCCGCCTTGGAGACCGCATAGGCGATGGAGGACCCGGTCGGCTGCAACCCGGCCACCGAGGCGATGTTGACCACCCGCCCCCGCCCCTCTGCGCGCATCAGCTTGCCGATCGCCTGGGTCAGCCGCATCGGCCCGGTCAGGTTCACCGCCATGATCCGGTCCCAGACCTCCGGCGTCAGCGCATCGAGATCGGCGAACGGGATCGCCTTGTTGAAGGCGGCATCGTTGATGAGGATGTCGATCCGGCCGAACCGGGCCAGCACGTCCCGCACCAGCGCCGCGATCGCCGCATCCGAGGTGATGTCGCAGCCGAAGGCGGCAGCGTTCACCTGGTGGCGGGCGGCGAGGTCGCGCGCCACCGCCTCGGCCGGCTCGCGGCTTTGCGCATACATCACCGCGATATGCGCGCCCTCGGTTGCCAGGGCGTGACAGATCCGCTGGCCTAGTCCGCCATTGCCGCCGGTGACCAGGGCGATTGCGCCGCGCAGTTCCATGGGCCGCTTCCTTCCGTTTCCGCCGCCAGTGTGCGGTGCCGCCGGGCGGGCGCGCAAGCCATGGCTCAGGCGATGCGCTCCCACAACAGGGTTTCCGCTTCCAGCCGGTCCTGCTCCAGCCCACGGAAATCCCCGCGCGAGACCACCCCCAGCACCAACCTGTCCCGCACCACCGGCACGTGACGGAAGCCGCCGTCCTGCATCATCCGCAGCGCGTCGATGGCGGTGTGACGGGGGCCGAGGGTCGTGGGGTCCGGGGTCATCACCTCGGCCAACGGGGTGGTGGGGGCGCGCCCTTCGGCCAGCACCCGCACCGCGTCGCGGCCGGTGAAGATGCCGGCGAGCCGGCCGCCGCGCACCACCAGCACCGCGCCGACGCCGCGGGCGGCCATGGCGGCGCAGGCTTCGCGCACCGCGGCTTCGGGCGGCAGGATCAGCGGGACCTGCCGGCGCAGGATTTCGGACATCGATCGGTTGGTCATGGCACGCCTCCATCCCCCCGAGCGGGCGCTCGGCGGGGCGGCGGCGCATTGATCCGGGTCAAAGGGCGGCGCGGTTCCCCGAGGCGAGCGCCAGCGCCAGATCCACGGCCTCGATCAGGCTCGCCTCGCTCGCGACCCCCTTGCCGGCGATGTCGAAGGCGGTGCCGTGATCGACCGAGGTGCGGATGATCGGCAGCCCCAGGGTCACGTTGACGCCGGACAGCGCCCGCCAGGCGCCGCTGGCCGGATCGACATCGAAGCCGAGCAGCTTGACCGGGATATGCCCCTGGTCGTGATACATCGCCACCACCGCGTCGAACTGCCCGGCGCGCAGCTTCACGAAGACGGTATCGCCCGGCACCGGGCCGGAGACGTCGAGGCCCTCGGCCCGGCAGGCGGCGACGACGGGGCGGCTGACATCGTCATCCTGGGTGCCGAACAACCCGCCCTCCCCGGCATGGGGGTTGAGGGCGGCCACCGCCAGCCGCGGGCGCGGCAGGCCGAGGGCGATCAGCGCCTCGATGGTCAGATCGATGGTCCGGCGCAGCCGTTCCGGGGTCAGCAGCCGCGGCACGTCGGCCAGGGCGACATGGGTGGTGACATGGCTGACCCGCATCGGGCCGTGGACCAGCAGCATCACCGACCCGCGCGTTCCGGTCAGCGCCGCCAGCAGGTCGGTATGCCCGGCGTAGCGATACCCGGCCAGGTTGAGCGCGGCCTTGTTGAGGGGCGCGGTGACCAGCCCGGCCACCGCCCCGGCGCGCGCCAGCTCGACCGCGCGGGCGATGGCCAGATAGGCGAAGCGCCCGGCCTCGGGGCTGACCGCCCCCAGCGGGATCGGCCCCGCGTCATCCCCGGCGGCGAGGAAGCCGAGCGGGCCATCCGCACCGGTCGGCAGCCGCGCCAGGCCGAGCCCGTCGGCCGCCCGGTCCAGCGCGCCGCGATGGCCGATCACCAGCAGCCGCAGCGCCCCGTCCGCCAGCCGCGGGGCGAGGCGGTGCGCGGCCTTGACGATGATCTCCGGCCCGATCCCCGCCGGGTCACCCATGGTGAGGGCGAGGGTGGGGGCGGACATCGGCGGCTCAGCCGGGGCGTCGCCACCAGCCGCGACGCGGGGCGGCGGGCGGTTCCGCTTCGGCGCCGATCACCACCGGCTGGACCGCGGGGCCGATCACCGGTTCTTCCCGGGCCGGCGGAGCGGCCGGTCGGGGCTCGGGTACCGGCTCCGGCGCGGGGGGGGCCAGTTCGGCCGCGATCGCGGCTTCGAGCGCCTCCGGGGTGGTTTCCGGCTCGGGCTCCGGCTCCGGATGCGTCTCCGGCGCCGCCTCGGGGGCAGGCGTGGCCAGCGGCGCGCGCGGGGTGGAGTCCAGGGCGCGGGCTTCGGCCTGTTCGATCACGTCGAAAATGTCGAACACCTGGCCGCCGAACGGGTTGGCCGGGGTGGGGCCGACATAGACCTCCGGCAGGTCCGGCTGATCGGCGCCGGGGGCGGAGATTTCCGGCGCCACTTCCTCGCGCCGCCGCCGCCGCCCGCCGCGTCGGCCGCGACGGCGGTTGGCGGTTTCGCCGTCGGGATCGGCGGCGGCCGGCGCGGGTTCGCCCGCCGCCGGTTCGGAGATCGCCGCTTCGGAGATCAACGGTTCGGAGATCGCCGGTTCGGCCGTCACCGACTCGCCCGCTGCCGGTGCGGCGAATTCCGGCACGCCTTCGATATGGGTTTCCGCATCGGCCTCGGTGGCCTCGCTCGCCCCCTCCTCCGGCCTCGGGCCGCCGCGACGGCGGCGACGGCGGCGACGGCGGCGTTCGGCGTCCTCGGCGGCGGCGGAGCCGGGCGGCGGCTCGGCGGCACCGTCAGCCTCCGGCGCGGCGTCATCGGCGAGTATCGGTGCTTCCTCCTCCTCGGCCGCGACGTCATCGTCCGGCGGGGCCGCTTCGGGGGAGGCGGGCGCGATCCCGGGCGCCGGCGGCTCCCACGGCCGCAGCTTCTCGATCCGCACATTGGGCGGGATCAGCGCATCGTCGCGCGCGAACGCGACCGAGACCCCATGGCGGCGCTCGATCTCGCCCAGGCGCTCCCGCTTGTGGTTGAGGATATAGAGCACGATCGGCAACGCGGCATGGACCGTCACCGCGCCGGCGCGGTGCTTGCCCGCCTCCTCCTCGATCGCGCGCAGCACGTGCAGCGCGGCACTTTCGGTGCCGCGGACGTGGCCGGTGCCGGCGCAATGCGGGCAGACCACCAGCGAGGTCTCGGCGAGCGAGGGGCGCAGCCGCTGGCGGCTCATTTCCAGCAGCCCGAAATGGCTGATATGGCCGAGCTGGATGCGCGCGCGGTCGGTCTTCAGCGCCTCCTTCAGGCGCTTTTCCACCTGCGCGTTGTTGCGCCGGCTTTCCATGTCGATGAAATCGATCACGATCAGCCCGGCCAGGTCGCGCAGGCGCAGCTGGCGGGCCACTTCCTCGGCGGCTTCCAGGTTGGTGCGCAGCGCCGTCTCCTCGATCCCCCGCTCGCGGGTGGACCGGCCGGAGTTGACGTCGATCGCCACCAGCGCCTCGGCCTGGTTGATGACCAGATAGCCGCCCGAGCGCAGCTGGACATTGGGCGACAGCATCGCATCGAGCTGCGCTTCCACCCCGTGGCGGGCGAACAGCGGCTGGCCGGCGATGCCGGCGGGGGCGGAGGGATCGCGCCAGAGCTGCACCTTGCGCGCCTGCGCCGGCATCAGCATGCGCATGAAATCGCGCGCCGCCCGCCAGCCATCCTCGCCGTCCACCCAGATCTCGTCGATATCGCGCGAATAGACGTCGCGGATGGCGCGCTTGATGAGGCTGGCTTCCTCGTGGATCAGCGCGGGGGCGACGGATTGCAGGGTGCGCTCGCGGATGTCGTCCCACAGGCGCAACAGGTACTCGGCGTCGCGGCGGATCTCGGGCTTCGGGCGATTGGCGCCGGCGGTGCGCACGATCAGCCCCATGCCGGCGGGCAGTTCGAGCTCGGCCATCACTTCCTTGAGCCGCTTGCGGTCGGCCGGCGCGGTGATCTTGCGCGAGACGCCACCGCCGCGCGGCGAGTTGGGCATCAGCACGGAATAGCGCCCGGCCAGCGAGACATAGGTGGTCAGCGCCGCGCCCTTGGTGCCGCGCTCCTCCTTCTCCACCTGGACCAGCAGGATCTGGCGGCGGTGGATCACCTCCTGGATCTTGTAGCTGCGCAGGACGCGCGAGCGGGCGCGGCGGGAGCGGCCGTCATCGGAGGTGTCGTGTTCGCCGCCGATCAGTTCGGGCGGCGGTTCGTCGGCCGTGGGTTCGTCGGGGTCGGCGTCGTCGAGGGGCTCGCCGCGGCGGACGTCCTCGGCGATCGCCATCGGCTGGGCGCGGGGGGCGGGGGCGTCGGGGTCGAGCGCGTCCGGAGCGGGTTCGGGGGTGGGTTCCGGGGCCGGTTCCAGGGCTGGTTCCGGGGCCGCCTGGGCTTCGGGTTCGGCCGGGGCGAGGGCGGCCGAGGGGGCCGGGGCAGGTTCCGGGGTGGATTCGGGGGCCGGTTCTGGCTCTGGGGCGAGGAGATCGGTCGCCTCGATCGGGGCGGATTCCGGCTCCGGCTCCGGCGGGGCCAGGTCGGTTGCTTCGAGCGGCATGGCGGTGGCGTGCGGCGGCTCCGGCGCGTCCCGGGCTTCCTCCTCCTCCTGCTCGCGGCGGGCGTCCTCGGCTTCCATCGCCAGCAGGCGCTGCCGGTCGGCGACGGGGATCTGGTAGTAGTCCGGGTGGATCTCGTCGAACGAGAGAAACCCGTGGCGCCCGCCGCCGTATTCGACGAACGCGGCCTGCAGGGAGGGTTCCACCCGGACCACCTTGGCCAGGTAGATATTGCCCTTGATCTGCTTCTTGGTCGATGTCTCGACGTCGAAATCTTCGAGCCGGTTACCGTCCAGCACCACCACGCGGGTTTCTTCCGCGTGGGTGGCGTCGATCAGCATACGCTTGGTCATGGAAAGGAGAACTCCGGTGGCGCGCCCGGGCGCGCGGCGCGGCCCATGGGGGCGGCGGCGGCGGGCGGCGGATAAGCGGGACAGGCGTCAGGTCTCGTGGCCGCGGCGCCGGGGCGACGGGGCGACGGGGAAAGCGGCTTGCCGCCCGCGCGCGCGCGACCGGGGGCGTGAGGCCCGGAATGGTCGCGGCGGTCAGGGTGGCTTGCATGGGTCCTCGGGAGGGGTGGGGCCGCAATCGGGCGCGGCCGGGTCGGTGAGCTAAGGTCACGGCGACGGGCCCGGGCCCCTTCCCGGGTCAGGCCGGGCCGCCGCTTGCGCAGCGGGGCATCGGCCGGCATCGCCGCCGGCGCACGACCAGGGGCGGCGCGCCGAAAGCCGGCGAAGAATGGCCGATCCGGGGCTGGGGCGCAAGGGTGGGGGTGGCGGCACGAGGAGGGGCGGGCGGGGGCGTCTGCGCCGCGGCGCGATGGGCTTCGGGATGGCTTCCGTCTCCCACAGTTGACATATTTACGTGCGTCCCCCCGGCTTGCGGGACGCTCGGGCGAAGGCCGAGGTCGCCCGTCGGGTCCGCCGCCTGGCGCTTGGCAATCCCGGGTACGTGCGGCCAGTCGGCGAGGGCGTCAGCGAACTTCGTATCCACTAGTGTCCCGGATATCGGGTCTATTACGCACGGCGCGGGAACCTGCTGATTGTCCGGCTCTGCGGCGGCGACAAAAGCAGCCAGGCCAAGGGCACCGCCTTGGCCCTGACGGTGGCGAAGGAGGTATGAGATGACCATCGAGACCCGGACGTTCGACCCGGCTGCCTACCTGGACAGCCCCGAAGCGATGCTCGCGTATCTCGAAGGCGCCTCCGCCGACGGCGATGTGCGTGAGATCACGGACGCGCTGGGCGTGGTCGCTCGTGCGCGCGGCATGACGTTCCTCGCCGAGGAAACCGGGTTGACCCGGCAGGCGCTTTTCAAGGCGCTGAGCGGCGACGGGAACCCCGAATTCGGGACCGTGCTGAAGGTCGTCCGCGCGCTCGGTCTGCGGCTTCTTCCTGAGGCGGCAGCCGCCGGGTGACGGAGCGTGGTGTACTGACGGGCAATGGCCGATGGTAAACACTATATTTGGTCGTAGTGCTTTGATATCTCCGACCGCGAGGGAGTGAGAAGCCCGCGCGCGCGTAATTGACTTGACAGCTAATGCCACCCTACTTTCTGCTTCGCATGGCACTTTCGTTGGCCTCATACCAATCTCCGAAGCGGTCTAATAGAACTTGTCCCCTGATAAATTCTGAGATATGCTGTGGATTATTTGCGTTCTTAATAATAATCCTCATACCCTCAATGAACTCATTTTTGAAATGGTCTCCAAACCCTGGATAGTACCTATTCATATCTGAAATGTCAGCTTTCTGCGCTTCATCAAGAGCTTTCTCGTCGTATCTGTAAATAGTCTTCCAATCCGTCGACGATATCACTCCTACACCACCAGTGTCGCCGGCCTTGTTTTCTATCGCTGCCGCTTCGTTATGATAGTCGATGGCAGAAATGACGTGAGAAGCAGAGTCATTCGACGAAAATGAAAACAAGCGCAGCCGACCCACGAAAATGAGAACGCCGACGGAGAGACAACCAAACAGCACTAAGCGGACGTAACGCATGAACCTGTTCCCGACGTCTGGAGTCGATGGAGATGACCTCTCCCAAAATCTAGCGCGTATGTATGAGTAAAGGGTGATATGAAAGCGCACGAGTGACAGTTATGGTCAAACGCTAATCTGCCGGAGGTCCTGAACGAGTCTGCGACAAGAAGCAGCCGGCAATCATCACACCGCTGTAGATAGACCGGGAGCTTTTTTGCCTTCCTCGTGATCGCTTCCTGGACAACAGAGACGACGTCCCTCTCAACCGGCCCAACGTCCAACCAAGTCCAATTGCCGAGCGCCCCACAGTGACGCCGACTGACTAGAATCAGATCTACTGAGGAAGGCTGGCCCGAGACTCTTTCGATTCTGGCTGATTCGCCATCTACCGGCATATGGTCGGCCACCACACGAACAACGGCGTCGGCGATCCGCTCGTGGGCATCGCGACGATATGACCGATGGAGATTGAAGAATAAACAAACATCAGCCGGCGGCAAATTCTGCTCTTGCGCCTTCTGCCACGCCGTCCGCAATATTTGGTCCTGCGTATTCTCAACGTCCTGCCTGCCGGTGGGCCTGAAGAGTTGCGTCACCTCGACTCCAACGACTTTATCCCCTAAGGATATCAGAAAATCCGGACATTCACAATGCGCGACATCACCCGACTGAAGCTCCGGTTCAAAATACAGGAATGAATTAAAAAAATTACGCTCCATTTCACGCCCATCCTGCCGATTAAAACGAGACGGGAACTGAAGTGGCGCCTTCGCTTTTTGTTCTGTTGCCGTAGACATGATAGAATCTTTGCGTAGATTACTTGTTTATCTCTACACAACTTAAGAGACATTAGATCCGTTTTGACGACATGTCAACCGAATTTCTGACGAGTGCCTTCGAGCTTGCGGCGGCGAAGCCCGTATCAGTGCGGTGGTTGCGTAGGAGTGCCGCAAAGTCGGCTCCAGCGGGGCTGGATGACACCCATAATGAGAGGGCTCTGAAGGTGTCGCAATCGCGCCAAGTCACATTCGACGACTTTCAAACACTATCTTACAGTGTACTTCGCTGGCGCGGTCTATTTCCTCCACGCCTTCCAGAAGAAATCCAAAAGCGGCATCGCCACGCCGCGCCACGAGATGGCCCTGATCGAGCAGCGGCTCAAGCGGGCGAGAGAGGATCACGAGCAATGGCAGTTCAGCACGAAGACAACCTGACAGTGACCCCAGGCTCCGGCAACGTGTTCGCCGATCTCGGCGTCGCCGAGCCCGAGGAGGAACTGGCCAAGGCGCAGCTTGCCGTCCACATCCGCGACGCGATCAAGCGCCGCCGCCTCACCCAGGCCGAGGCCGCCCGGCTGGTCGGGCTCGATCAGCCGAAAATCCGCCCTGATGAACGGAAGGCTGACCGGCTTTTCCAGCGACCGGCTGCTCCGTTGCCTGACCGCCCTCGGCCAGGACGTGGAGATCGTGGTCAGGGTCAGAACCGGGCACCGCGCGCGCGGACATCTCAAGGTGATCGACCACGCCGCTTGATGGGCCGGGCTCGTTCGAAGCCGGGTGCTCGCGGTTCCGTCGTTGCCAGAACTGGCGGGCCACGACCGACGATGATGAGCTCTATGTCTGCGCTGTGGCGCTATAGCTCACAGGCTCATACGACACCCACCGCCCGCTCGGGGCCACGGGATTGTCGGTAAGATTTGCTTCGAGGGTCAATTGCGACTCAAATGCGAGCACTGGCTAAGGAGAGTCTGATCAAGTTCCGCTCGACGCGGCATAGGAACGTCCGATGGAATCGTGGCGTTCACGCAGCGGGGGACAGGGCGCGACGCGGCAAACCACCTTGGCGACCTCCGGGTTCGATCGGTACAGCAAGCCGACCCGGCGGGCGGCGTTCCTGGCGGAGATGGACCGCGTGGTGCCGTGGAAGCAACTGTGCGCTCTGATCGATCCGTTCTACCCGAAGCCGGGCAAGGGCCGCTCCCCGGTTGGTCTGGAGGGGATGCTGCGCATCTACTTCCTGCAATAGTGGTTCAACCTGTCGGACCCCGGGGCGGAGGAGGCGCGGTATGA
>JAKBCO010000336.1 GCA_021807785.1 Pseudomonadota bacterium | reverse complement strand
GAGTCCAGCGCGGCGGCGGCGGCGGCGCGGGCGGCGGCGGCGGTCGCGGCCTCGGCCTCGGCGGCGTCCAGCCGCGCGGGGTCGATGCTGTCGGCGGCGGCGCGGGCGGCTTCCTGCTCCGCCTGGTCGCGCTGCTCCGCGCGGCGGCGGGCGCGGTCGGTGGCCGCCGCCAGCCGGTCGCCGGCGGCCTGGGCGGCGGCGGCCTCGGCGGCGGCCCGCTCGGTGGCGGCGTTGGCGTCGGCCTCGGCGGCGCGGGCAGCCTCGGCGCGGGCGACGGCCTCGGCCTCGGCATCCGCCAGCCGGGCGGGATGAGCGGCCCCTGCCGCGCTCAGCCCGGCGGCCTCGGCGTCCAGCCGGTCCAGCGCGGCGGCGGCGTCGGCCCGTGTCTGGGTGGCATGGGCCAGGTCGCGGGCGAGTTGCACCTGCCGCCGTTCGGCCTCGGCCAGGGCGGCGCGGGCGCGGGCCTCCTCGGCGTCGCGCTGCTCGCGCGCCAGCCGCAGCCGCTCCAGCGCGGTGCGCGCCTCCGCCTCGGCGGCGCGCAGCGCGGGCAGCGCGGATTGGGCCGCGGCGGCTTCGGTCTCGGCGGCACCGGCGGCCTCCTTGGCCGCGGCGGCGGCGGCGGTGGTCTCGGCCAGGCGCGCGGCGGCGCGGGCGCGGGCGGCGGCGGCGACGGCCTGCTGGACCGACAGCAGCTCGGCCTCGGCGGCGCGGATCGCCCCCGAGACATTGCGGTAGCGACTGGCCTGGCGGGCCTGCCGGCGCAGCCCGGCCAGCTGGGTGTCGAGCGTCCCGGCGCGATCCTCGGCGCGCCCCAGGTTGGTCTCGGCGGCGCGCAGCTTGAGCTCGGCCTCGTGGCGGCGGGCGTGCAGGCCGGTGATGCCGGCGGCTTCCTCCAGCACCGCGCGCCGCTCCTCCGGCCGGGCGGAGACCAGCGCGCCCACCTTGCCCTGGCTCACCATCGCCGAGGCGCGGGCGCCGGAGGCGAGATCGGCGAACAGGGTCTGCACGTCACGCGCGCGCGCCTCCCGCCCATTGATGCGGAAGGCGCTGGCGCCGCCGCGCTCCAGGCGGCGGGTGATTTCGAGCGTGCCCTGCTCGTGGAACGGGGGCGGGGCGCGCCCGGCGGCGTCCTCGAGGCTCAGCGTGACCTCGGCGAGGTTGCGCGATGGGCGGCCGGCGGTGCCGGCGAAGATGACGTCGTCCATCTCCGCCCCGCGCAGGGTGCGGGCGTTGGCCTCGCCCATGCCCCAGCGCAGGGCGTCGATGACGTTGGACTTGCCGCAGCCGTTGGGGCCGACGATGCCGGTCAGGCCGGGGCGGAGTTCAACCGTGACCGGTTCGGCGAAACTCTTGAAGCCGGCGACGCGCAGGCGAGCGAAGCTGACCGGCAAGCGGAACTCCCTTGGCTAAGGTCCTGCCCCTGAAATGCCTTCCCAATCCAGGGACCGGCAGGCCACTGAAAACAAACAGCGCGTGTCCCAACGCATGATGACGATATTCGCGAGTCGGGACACTAGCCGAGGCCGGGGAGCTGCTTGACGAAGCTGTCATAGGGCATCTCGCCGGCGACCATCCGGCCATCAATCACGAAGCTCGGAGTCGCGTCGATCTTCCATTTTGTCTCGGCGTGCTTCTGCTGGGCCAGGATCCAGGTTCGCAGCGCGGTGTCGTTGAAGGCGGCGTCGTAGGTGGCGCGGTCCATGCCGGCCAGGGCGGCGACCTCCCACAGCTTCTGCGGGTATTTCTTGCCGGCGCCGAAGGCCCAGCGGTCCTGGGTGGAGAACAGGGTCAGCACGAAGGCGGTGTAGCGGTCGGGCGGCAGGGCGCGCGCGACCTGGGCGGCGGCCAGCGCCACCCGGTCCAGCGGGAAGTCGCGGAACACCCAGCGCACCTTGCCCGTTTCGATGAGCTTGCTGCGGACCTGGGGGAACGTGGTGGCGGCGAAATGGGCGCAATGGGTGCAGGTGAGGGAGAACCATTCCTCGACCACGATCTTCGCGTCCTTGTGACCGAGGGTGCGGGGGGTTTCCCAGGAGGCGGTCTGCGCCGCGGTGGCTTGGGTGGTCGCGGTGGCCGCGTGCGCGGGGCCGGCGGCAGCCCAGGCGGGGGCGGCGGCGAGCAGGGGCAGCAGGGTGCGGCGGGAGAGATTCGGCATGGCAGGTCCTGTGGCTGGCGATGCTTCCTACCCGCGCGGGTGGGGGGACGTCGAGCCGCGACTGCGCGAGGCGCGAGGGGACCGGCGGCTGGGACATCCTGGACACAAGTGCGATTTGGGCTGGCCCGGCTCGGCGCCGTTGGATTCGACCCACCAGCCCCGCTTCGGAGGCCGCGATGGGGTCGTGTCCCCCCTGGCGGTGCGGCAGCTGTGGGCAAGTGGCCCGCTGGAGCGATCGCCGAGAGTCTGGCGTAGGCGGGCCCGGCGGTGGGGCTTGTCATATCGATATCGCAACAATTAGGACACACGTTCCCCCCGTGGACCGGGGATGCGCCTCACCCTCGGAACGGAACGTGGACCTCCAGCAGATCGGGGATCGGCAGCAGGCCCATCCACACCGGCCGCTTGTCGTGGTTGTAGCGCGGCTCGTATTTGCGGGCGTTCTGCTGGAACGGGTGATCGGGGAACATGCAGTATTTCCG
>JAKBCO010000095.1 GCA_021807785.1 Pseudomonadota bacterium | reverse complement strand
CTTCCAGCAGCGGGGCGACCGCGCGGCAGACCGCGGCCGGATGCACCGCGCCGGGGGCGCCGGAGAGCGCGGCCCAGGCGGTCGGGCGGTGGCGCAGCAGGCGCTCGGCGTCCTCGGTCCAGGCCGGGCGGGCGGTGGCGTGGCCGGCGGCGCGGGCGGCCAGCGTGGCGGCGGCGGGGCGTGAATCGGCCAGGGTGGCGAAGGCGAGCGCCACGTTCTCGCGGGTGGCGCGGTCCAGGACCGCGGCTTCGGGATCGATCATCGCCCAGCTTCGGGCGCCGGGCAGGGCGCCGAAGCGGAGAGTGAAATCGAGCGGCTTGCCCAGCAGCAGGATCAAATCGGCGCGCCCCAGCAGCGCCCCCAGCGCGCCGCCGCTGGCGTCCGACGCGCCGCGCGGACTCTCCATCACCACCGCCGGGATGCCGAGCGCGGCGCGCAGGCGCTCCAGCGCCGCCTTCCCGCCATGGCCGGAGAAGCGCGGTCCGGCCACCACCAGCGGGCGCTCGGCCCCCGCCAGCAGGCCGAGCACGGCATCGGCCGCGGCATCCGGCAGCGGGATTTCGGGCACGCTCCAGGCGCCGGGCCGGGTGACGGCGGACGGGTCCACCCGCCGGTCCAGCACGTCGGAGGGCAGCGAGAGATGCACCGGCCCGGGCCGTCCCTGGGTGGCGATGCGGAAAGCGCGGGCGAGGTCGGCTTGCAGGTCCTCGGTGCGGGTCGCGGTCCAGGAGGCCTTGGCGAGCGGGGCGGCCAGCGCCGCCTGATCGAGCTCCTGGAACCCGCCGCGGCCCCATTCGCCGGTACCGGCATGGCCCGAGAGCAGCACCAGCGGCGCGTCCTGCGCCCGCGCGGTGAAGAGCGCCGGCACCGCGTTGGCGTGGCCTGGCCCGCCGGTGACCATGGCGATCCCGGGCCGTCCGGTGAGCCGGCCCCAGGCGTCGGCCATGTGGACCGCCGCCGCCTCCTGGCGGACATGGATCAGGTCGAGCCCGGTTTCGATCGCGGCGTCGAACAACGACATGATGTGGTTGCCCGAGAGGGTGAAGATCCGCGTGCAGCCGGCGGATTCGAGGGCGCGCATGACGAGGTCGGCGCCGCGAAGGGAGGGGCTCATGGGGGACGTCCGGGTCCGGGGGAGGGATCAGGCTTCGGCGACGGCGACATCCAGCAGCCGTTCCAGCACTTCGGGTTCCTGCGCGCCGGCGATGGCGTGCCGGCCGGCCACCACGAAGCAG
This sequence comes from Pseudomonadota bacterium, assembly GCA_021807785.1. Taxonomy (GTDB): domain Bacteria; phylum Pseudomonadota; class Alphaproteobacteria; order Acetobacterales; family Acetobacteraceae; genus JAJZVS01. The sequence goes on along the minus strand of JAKBCO010000095.1, from coordinate 10,393 downwards.
GGCACGCCGTTGATGCCGATGCGGTGGGCGCGCAGGTTTTCCGCCTGGATCACGTCCACATCCGCGTCCGTGGCGAGCAGGCGGCGCAGGCGGGCGGGGTCGAGCCCCAGCGCGGCGGCGATGGCGGCGAGCACGGCCGGGTCGCCGATGTCGTGGCCGTCGGTGAAATGGGCGGCGAAGAGCGCCTCCACCGCGGCGGCGGCGCGGCCGGCGGCGGCGGCAAAGCGGACCAGCCGGTGCGCGTCGATCGACGAGGGGGTGCGGCGGATGCGCTCGAAATGGAAGGCGATGCCCTCGGCGCGGCCGAGGGTGGCGATGGAGGCGTGCAGGCGGCGGGCGCGTTCCTCGCCGCCGAATTTGCGCAGGATGTATTCACCCCGGCTCAGGCCGGCGCGCGGCATGTCCGGGTTGAGCAGGAACGGATGCCACGTGATGGCAACCGCGAGGTCGGGGCGGCGGCGCAGGGTGCGGCGCAGCCGGCGGGTGCCGAGATAGCACCAGGGGCAGACGAGATCGATCACCACCTCGAGGGCGAGGTTGATCCGGGGTGGTGCCAGGACGTTCATACGGGTCCTCCCCCGGCCGGTGGTTGCGGACGGGGGGAGAGTATCGGCTGGCTTGGGCGGGGGAGCAAGCGGGGCAAGACTGTTGTTATATCGCAACGAAATAGGCGCGCCTTCGCGCCTTCTGTTTCGTCTCCCGCGCGTCACGTTCGGAGGGGGTAGGGGATCGGCTGAAGCTCGGGTGGCTTCATGTGGCCGAGCCAGACCGGGCGCTTGTCGTGGTTGTGGCGCTTGTCGTGGGAGACCTCGCGGACCCGCCGCTGCCACTCGTCGTCGTGGAACATGCAGTATTTGCGCAGCACCTGATCGTGGGTCATCGTCGCCAGCCCCGCCTGGTAGAGGGCCTTCGCCTGGGCGACGTTGTTGTCCGGCACCAGCAGGACCTGGGCTCTCGGCGGTCCCGGGGGGATCAGGTTGCGTTGGACGCCGAGCATCCAGGCGAGTTTGCGGATGGCTTTCGCGAGCCTGGGGTCGGCGGCGATGGCGTCTTTCACGTCCTGGTCGCGCAATTGGTCTTCCAGGGCGTGGCGGTCAGGGAGGAACTCCGGGAAGAGCTTGGTCAGCCACCGGTAGTGGGTGGGCAGGCGGGTGGCCGGGTCGCGCGCCGGGCGCGGGTCGGGGACCGGGCGCGAGCAGGCGAGGAAGCGCGGTCGGGGTTGCTTCGGCGTCCGGCGCGGGCCGGCGAAGGGGGCGGCGAGGATGGCGCGGATCGCATCGGCGATCTCGATCAGGCGGGTGCGGAGGAGGGACGTGCGGGGTTCGCCGATGCTGGTGCCCGGCGTCGTGACGCGCGTGAGCAGCGCCTGGAGCAGCGTGCCGACATGGGTCATGAACTGGGCGACGGGCGACGGCGGCATGGCGGGCACGGGGTCCTTTCCTCGGGTGATGGGGGGAAGGTAGGACATGTTAGACGTGATGTCAAGATGTGTGGTTTGTGGGAGGAAAACTTTTCTGATGGGGGGATGGCCGGGTCACGTCAAAGACGCCGATCGGGATGGGATCTTTCTTCTCCCCTCCCCTTGCGGGAGGGGTTGGGGGAGGGGTTGCGCTCCGGCTTGCTCAGGCGCCGGCCAAGGCATGTCCGAGCGATCGGCCGCGGGGCGGCGACCCCTCCCCCTGACCCCCTCCCGCAAGGGGAGGGGGAACGCATCGGCGGGGGGGTCAGTGGTAGCCTTCGCCGGGGCGGACTTTTCCGCGGAAGACCCAGTAGGCGAAGCCGGTGTAGGCCAGGATGATCGGAAGTAGTACTGAAGCCCCGACCAGCAGGAAGCCTTGCGAGGCGGGGGGGGACGCCGCCTGCCAGATGGTTACGGACGGCGGCACGATCATCGGCCACAGGCTGATGCCGAGACCCGCGTAGCTCAGCACGAACCAGGCGATCACGCAGAGGAACGGGGTCAGCTCCGCCTGCCGGCGCAGCCCGCGCCAGAAGCCCCAGGCGGCCAGCGCCACCAGCACCGGCACCGGGCTGGTCAGCAGGATACCGGGAAAGCCGAACCAGCGGGCGCGGAACGCCGGGTTCAGCAGCGGCGTCCAGAGGCTGACCACGCCGATCAGCCCCAGGACCGCCAGCCCCAGCACATGGGCATGCCGGCGCATCGCGCGTTGCAGCCGGCCCTCGATGCGCCAGATCAGCCAGGTGGCCCCCAGCAGCGCGTAGCCCAGCACCACCGCGATCCCGCAGAGGAAGGTGAAGCCGCTGGCCCAGTCGAACCAGCCGCCGGCATACTGACCGTGCGCCACCCGCACGCCTTGCAGCAGCCCGCCCAGGACCATCCCCTGGCACAAGGCGGCCACCGCCGATCCGGCCAGGAATGTCCGGTCCCACCAGATCCGCGAGCCGGCGCGGACGGCGCGAAAGCGGAACTCGAAGGCCACGCCGCGGAACACCAGGGCCATCAGCATGGTGATGATGAGCGGGTAGAAGGCCGGCATCACGATCCCGTAGGCCATCGGGAAGACCGCGAACAACCCGCCGCCGCCCAGGACCAGCCAGGTCTCGTTGCCGTCCCAGACCGGGGCGATGGAGGCCACCATCAGGTCGCGCTCGGCGGGATCGTGCTCCACCGCGAACAGGATCCCCACCCCGAGGTCGAACCCGTCCAGCAGCACATAGGCCAGCACCGCCACCGCGATCAGCCCGGCCCAGATCACCGGCAACCAATACGCCATGACTCAGCCCTCCGCCTTCAACGCCTGGGCGGGCGTGATGCCGGCCGAGCGCACCGGCACGCCCGGCTCCGGCCCGTGCTGGCCCAGCACCGGCGGGTGGCGCATCTGGCGCAGGATGTAGCGCAGCCCGATGCCGAACACGACCAGATACACGATCGCGATGGTCGCGAAGGACCACAGCACCCCGGGCGTCGCGATCGGCGAGGCGCTCTGCGCGGTCAGCAGCAGGCCATAGACCGTGTAGGGCTGGCGGCCGACCTCGGTGGTGACCCAGCCGGCCAGCACCGCGACGAACCCCGCCGGCCCCATCGCCAACGAAGCCCGCAGCAGCCAGGGCGAGGCATAGAGTCGGCCACGCCAGCGGGCCCAGAGGCTCCACCACCCCAGCCCGACCATCGCCAGGCCGAGCGCCACCATGAGCCGGAACGACCAGAACACCCAGGGCGCCGGCGGCCAGTCACGGCGCGGGAAACTATCCAGCCCCTTGACGGTGCCGTCCCACTCATGGGTCAGGATAAGGGAGCCGAGATGCGGGATCGCGATGGCATCGAGGGTGCGGCGGGCGGCAAGGCTGGGCAGGCCGAACAGCTTGAGCGAGGTGCCGGGGATGGTGCGGAAATCGCCCTCCATCGCCGCGACCTTGGCCGGCTGATAGCGCAACGTGTTCAGCCCCTGCTGGTCGCCGGCGATCACCTGGATCGGCGCCACGATCGCGGCCATCCAGAGCGCCATCGAGAACATCAGCCGCGCCGCCTGGCTCTGCCGATCGCGGCGAAGATGAAAGGCGCCGACCGCGCCGACCGCGAAGGCGACCGAGAGGTAGCTGGCCAGCACCATGTGGACGAAGCGATAGGGGAAGGACGGATTGAAGATGATCGCCCACCAGTCCACCGGCAGGAACCGCCCGTGCGGGGTGATGGCGAAGCCGGCCGGCGTCTGCATCCATGAATTCGCCGACAGGATCCAGAACGCGCTGAAAATCGTGCCCAGGGCGACGATGCCGGTGGCGGCCAGATGCAGCCCCGGCCCGACCCGGTTGCGGCCGAACAGCATCACCCCCAGGAAGCCGGATTCGAGGAAGAACGCGGTCAGCACCTCGTAGCCCAGCAAGGGGCCGAGCACCGGGCCGGTCTTCTCGGCGAAGACCGACCAGTTGGTGCCGAACTCGTAGGACATCACCAGGCCCGAGACCACGCCCATGGCGAAGACCACGGCGAAGATGCGCAGCCAGTAGTTGTAGACATCCAGATAGACGCCGCGTCCGGTCGCCAGGAAGGCCGCTTCCAGCACGAACAGGTAGCTCGCCAGGCCGATCGAGAAGGCGGGCAGGACGATATGGAACCCGACGGTGAAGGCGAACTGGGCGCGGGCGAGCAGGATGGCAAGCGGCATCGACGGGCCTCCGGCGGCGATCACCCGGCGCGGATGGGGCGCGGCGGGATGTCGGCATCCGTGCTATACCGTTCGCCGCGATGCGCAACCTCTCCCGCCTGCTGGCCACCGGCCTCGTGCTGTTGAGCCTGTCCGCCTGCGCCAACCTGCTGGCGGCGCGGGAAGCGCGGCTGCGGCGACTGGTCGGCCAGAAGCTCTCGGTGCTGATCGCGGTGGAGGGGGTGCCCGACCGCAACTTCGAGCATGCCGGGGTGACCTATCTGGCTTATGACCGCAGGCAGGTGGATTTCGTCCCCGCCCCGCCGATCTTCGGACCGCCCTGGGGGTTTCCGGGGCCGCTGGGCCTTTACAACGCCCCGCCGCCCAGCGCGGTGCTGCGCGCGTGCGAGACGGTGTTTTCCGTCCAGGGCGGCATCGTGCGCGGGTTCTCGATGCGCGGGAACGATTGCGGATGATGCCGCGCGCCGACGTGCGCCGGTTCCTGGAAGCGCTGGCGGCGGAGCGGCCGGAGCCGCGATCGGAGCTGGTCTATGCCGACCCGTTCACCCTGCTGGTGGCGGTGGTGCTGTCGGCGCAGACCACCGACGCGGCGGTGAACCGGGCGACGCCGGCGCTGTTCGCCGCCGCCCCCGATGCCGCTTCGATGGCCGCGCTGGGAGCGGAGGGGATCGGGCCCTACATCCGCAGCATCGGGCTGTGGCAGGCCAAGGCACGGCACCTCGCGGGGCTGGCGGCGGCATTGCGCGACCGCCATGGCGGGCGGGTGCCGCATGACCGCGCCGCGCTGGAGGCCCTGCCCGGGGTGGGGCGCAAAACCGCCAACGTGGTGCTGAACGTCGCCTTCGGCGAGCCGACCATGGCGGTGGACACCCATATCTTCCGGCTGGGCAACCGCACCGGCCTCGCCCCCGGCAAGACGCCGCTGGCGGTGGAGCAGGCGCTGCTCAAGCGCGTGCCGGCGGAGATGTTGCGTGACGCGCATCATTGGCTGATCCTGCATGGACGCTATGTCTGCAAGGCGCGCAAGCCGGAATGCTGGCGCTGCGTGGCGCGGGAATGGTGCCGGTTCCGCGACAAGACCCCGGCCCCGGCCGCCCGGGCGGAGGAGAAACGCGCATGAGGTGCCTGTCCGCCCCGGAATCTCCCGGCATGGCCGGCCTCGAGCCGGCCATCACGCCGGGACGTCGCGGTCACCGGCTTGTTCGTCCGGGGGCGGATGGCCGGCTCGCGGCCGGCCATGCCGGGCGAGGACGTCCGCTTCGCCGATGGGTGGTCCTGCTTGCCCTGCTGACCCTGGCCGCGGCCCCGGCTTGCCGTGCCGCCACTCTGTTGCGCTTGACCGAGACCGCGACGGTCGCGGTGACGCCGGACCGGCTGACCGCGACTGTTTCCGCGCAGGCCACCGCGCCCTCGGCCGCGGCGGCGCAGGCGGCGGTGAACCGGGCGATGGCGGCGGCGCTGGCGGCTGCCGGGAAGGTGGCGGGCGTGCGGGCGGAGACCGGGGGCTACAGCACCTGGCAGCACCCGCCGGGCACGCCGGGCGGCGGCAGCTGGCAGGCTTCGGCCGGGTTGACCCTGAGCAGCGGCAACGGGGCCGCGCTGCTGGCGCTGGTGGGGCGGTTGCAGGCGCGCGGGATGGCGGTGTCCGGGCTGCAATGGGGCTTGTCGGCCCCGACCCGGCGCAAGGCCCGGCAAGCGGCGATGGCGAAGGCGATCGCGGCGCTGCGCGGGCGGGCCGCGCAGGCGGCCGGCCTGCTGGGGCTGCGGTTCCTGGGGTTCCGCGAGGTGACGCTGGGCCCGCCGCCTTCGGTGCTGCCGCGGCCGATGTTCGCGATGGCCCGCGCGGTGGCGCCGGTCGCAGTGGGGCAGGCGGTGACGGTGAGCGCCACGGTCTCGGCGGTGGCGACGCTGGGGGGGAAGTAGGCGCTCCGCCCGGGTGGTTTCAGGAGGGAACACGGCAATGACTGCGCGGTGGCGGTATGGTTCCGCAACGAATGCGGCGCGGTGGCGACGGGACGGCGCACCATAATGGGGCATCGGCGACGGGGTGGGGCTGGCACGCGCCTCGGCCTTGGCCCAATGCCGCGAGGGCGGGGGAGTGCGTGCGCGATCGTGATTTCGCAGTGCTCACGATGAGGCGCCCGCTTGCGCGGAGGGATCGAGGGACCAGGACCGCCGGGTACTGAGGTGATCGGGATTGTCCACGTCCGCCGACAAATATTTACGGCGCCGAGACCATCGCGCGGCGGTTCGAGGGCGAGGACGCGCGAGCGCGCTGGGTTGGCGGGCGGCGGACTACGAATTATGAGGTCCTGCGGCTCCTGGAGGCGTGCATGAGCGACGAGATCGTCTTCTACACCAACCCGATGTCGCGCGGGCGGATCGTCCGCTGGATGCTGGAGGAACTCGGCCAACCCTACCGGGCCGAGCTGCTGGACTACGGGACGACGATGAAAGCCCCGGCCTATCTGGCGATCAACCCGATGGGCAAGGTGCCGGCGCTGCGCCACGGTGCGACCGTGGTGACGGAATGCGCCGCCATCTGCGCTTATCTGGCCGATGTGTTCCCCGAAGCCGGGCTGGCGCCGCCGCCCGCCGATCCGCTGCGCGGGCCATATTTCCGCTGGCTGTTCTTCGCCGCCGGCCCCGTCGAAGCGGCGGTGAGCAACCGGGCGCTGGGGTTCGAGGCCCCGCCCGGGCGCGAGCGGATGCTGGGCTACGGCACCTATGCCGACGCGATGGACACGCTGGAGCGCGCGGTGAGTGGCGGCGCGTATCTGGTGGGCGGGCGGTTCAGCGCCGCGGATGTCTATCTGGGGTCGCAGATCGGGTTCGGCTTGCAGTTCGGCACCATCGAGAAGCGGCCGGCGTTCGAGCGCTACTGGGCCGGGCTGGCCGCCCGCCCGGCGGCGCTGCGGGCCCGGGCGATGGATGACGCGCTGATGCCGGGCGCATAGCCGGCCGGCCCCTCCCCCGCGCCCGCCGCTTGCGGCCGCCCCCCACGCTCCGCTAATCAATCCCCAACGACACTCCCAGGGGGGGAACAAAGCGATGCGACGCTTCGCCACCATGCTCGCCGCCGCCGGCGCGGCGCTCGGCCTCACGCTCGCCCCCGCGGGGGCGAAAACCATCCGCATCGGCATCATCACGACCTATTCCGGTCCGCTCGCCCCGCCTGGCATCTCGATGGACCGCGGCCTCACGCTCTATGCGAAGCTGCACGCCAAGGACCTGCCGAAGGGGGTCAAGGTCAGCATCATCCGCCGCGATGACACCGGCATCGCCCCGGCCACCGCCAAGCGCCTGGCGCAGGAGCTGGTCACCCGCGATCATGTCCAGTTCCTCGCCGGCTCGGTCTATTCGCCCGATGCGCTGGCGATCGCCCCGCTCGCCACCGAGGCCAAGGTGCCGTTCGTGGTGATGAACGCCGCCGCCGCCGACCTGGTCCGCAAATCCCCCTACGTGGTGCGCGACAGTTTCACCCTCTGGCAGGTGGCGATGCCGATGGGCGAATGGGCGGCGAAGCACGGAATGGGGGATGCCTATACCGCGGTCTCCGACTACGCGCCGGGCTGGGACGCCGAGGGCGGCTTCATCGCCGGCATCAAGGCCGCCGGCGGCAAGATCGTGGGATCGGTGCGGTTCCCGCTCAACAACCCCGATTTCGCGCCGGTCCTGCAACGCATCAAGGACCTGCATCCGCACACCTTGTTCATCTTCGTCCCCGGCGGGCCGCAATCGACGCAGATGATGAAGACCTTCAACGCGCTCGGCCTCGCCAAGGCCGGCATCCACCTCGTCACCACGCAGGACCTGCTGATCGACAGCGAACTGCCGAAGATGGGCAACATCCCGCTCGGGGTGGTGAGTTCGGGCACCTATCAGGAAGCCTCCCCGCGCCCGGCCAACCGCGCCTTCGTCGCGGCGTTCCAGAAAGCCTATCCGGGGTCGGTGCCGGATTTCCCCGCCATGCAGGGCTGGGACGGCATGGCGATGATCTTCCGCGTGATCCGCCAGACCGGCGGCAAATTCACCCCGGCGCAAGCGATGGACATCCTCTCGCACTACAGCACCACCAACAGCCCGCGCGGGCCGTTCCATATCGACCCCGCCACCCGGGACGTGGTGGAGAACGTCTATATCCGCCGGGTCGAGAAGCTGAAGAACGGCCAGCTCGCCAATGTCCGCTTCGACACCTTCCCGATGGTGTCCGACCCGTGGGCGAAGATGCACCCGCAGAAATAGCCGGACCCGGAGCCGATGCACCAAGCCGTCTCGGCCGCCATCAGCATCGGCTTCTTCGGCCTCGCCTATGCGATGGTGCTGTATCTGATTTCGGTCGGCCTCTCCGTCACGCTGGGGCTGATGGGGGTGGTCAACCTCGCCCATGGCGCCTTCGCCATGTTCGGCGGCTACGCGGTGACCGAGTTGATGGCGCGCGCCGGCCTGCCGTTCTGGGCGGCGCTGACCGGCGGGGTGGTGCTGGTGGCGGCCGGCGGGGCAGTGCTGGAGCGGGTGCTCTATCGCCGCCTCTATGGCGGGGATGAGCTCGACCAGGTGCTGCTGACCATCGGCCTCGTGTTCATCTCCCTGGCGGCGGCGCGGTTCGGCTTCGGCACCCTCGATCAGGTGTTCCACCCGCCGGCCGCCCTGGCCGGCACGATCACCATCGCCGGGCGCAGCTTCCCCACCTATCGCAGCTTCCTGATCCTCTGCGGGGCCGGGCTGGTGGCGCTGCTGTGGCTCGCGGTCGATCGCACCCGTTTCGGCGCCATGCTGCGCGCGGCGGTGGACAACCCGCGCATGGCCGAAGCGGTGGGCATCGACACCGGGCGGTTGTTCGCCATCAGTTTCGCCCTCGGCAGCGGGCTGGCCGCGCTCGGCGGCGGGCTGGGGGCGGAGATCCTGCCGATCTCCCCGGCCTACCCGGTGCAGTATCTGGTGGATTTCCTGACCGTGGTGGCGGTCGGCGGCGCCGGGTCCATCCGGGGCCCGTTCCTGGCCGCGCTGCTGCTGGGGATCTCGCAGACCGCGTTCCTCTATTTCTGGCCGGCGGCGGGTTCCTTCTTCATCGACGCGCTGACCCTGGGGCTGCTGATGTGGCGCCCGCGCGGGCTGGTCCCGGCGGCATGAGCGCGGCCGACCCGGTCGGCGCGCTCGCCGCCCGTCACCGCTGGCGCTGGCCGGAGGCGCTGCCGTGGCTCGCCGCCATCGCCGCCTTCTTCCTGTTCCCCGGCTATCTGGCGCTCGGCGCGCAGATCCTGGCCTCGATCCTCTACGGGCTCTCGATCGACCTCGCGCTGGGCTATGGCGGCATCGTCACCCTGGGTCAGGCGGCCTTCTTCGGCACCGGCGCCTATACGGCGGGGCTGCTGGCCGCGCACGGGTTCGGCGCGCCGGAGCCGGGGCTGATCGCGGCCGGGCTGGCGGCGGCGGCGCTGGGTGCGCTCTCGGGCCTCGCGGTGCTGCGGCTGAGCGGGCTGGCGCAGCTGATGGCCACGCTGATGGTGGCGGCGATGCTGCAATCGGCCGCCGATAAGGCGAGCACCATCACCGGCGGCGCCGACGGCTTGCAGAACATGGCGGTGGGGAAGGTGCTGGGGCTGTTCGCCTTCGGTCTCTATGGCCGCACCGCCTATCTCTACGCGCTGGTGGTGCTGTTCGTGTGTTTTCTCGGGATGCGCGCGCTGGTCCACTCGCCGTTCGGCCGCTCGCTGGTCGGGATGCGCGAGAATGCCGCGCGCATGACCGCGCTGGGGGCGCCGGTATTCGCCCGCCGGCTGATCGCCTATGCCATCGCCGCCGGCATGGCCGGGGTTTCGGGCGCGCTCTATGCCCAGTCCACCGGCTTCGTGGCGCCGGACAGCCTGGGCTTCGACCGCTCGGGCAATATCCTGGTGATGCTGCTGCTGGGCGGGATCGGGCGGCTCTACGGTGCCTTCATCGGCGTGCCGCTGTTCATGGTGGCGCAGGACCGGCTCTCCGATCTCGACCCGGCCTATTGGTATTTCTGGATCGGGCTCGGCCTGGTGCTGATGGTCCGCTTCGCCCGCGGCGGGCTTCTGGGGCTGGCGGCGCGCTGGCCGGCGGGCCGGATGCGGCGGGAATGACCCCGGCGCTCGAGACCGTCGGCCTCACCCGCGCCTTCGGTGCTGTCAAGGTCGCCGACGGCATCGATTTCCGCCTGCCCCCGGGCGCGCGCCATGCGCTGATCGGCCCCAACGGGGCGGGCAAGACCAGCTTCGTCAATCTGGTCACCGGCGCGC
>JAKBCO010000094.1 GCA_021807785.1 Pseudomonadota bacterium | reverse complement strand
GCGGGCACTGGTGCTGACCGGCATCCCGCCCGAGGCGGTCGGCTTCACCGTCGATCCGGCGCGTCACGCCCCGCCGCCGGAAGCTGCCGGCGGGTTCGCGGTGCCGCGCGCGCTGATCGCGCTCGCCGCCCAGGCGATCCAGGCGCGGGATCCCGGGCGATTTGCCCTGCTCTACGACCTGGTCTGGCGCGCCCATGCCGGCGCCCCGGTGCTGGAGGACCGCGCTGACCCCGCGCTGCGCCGCGCCCATCGCCTGGCCTACGCGGTGCGGGCCGAGGCGCATCGGATGCGCGCGGCGCTGCGCTACCTCGATGCCGAGGGGCGATGGGTCGGCTGGTACGCGCCCCGCCATTTCGTGCTGGAAGCGAACGCGCGGCTGCTGGCGCAGTGGTTTCCCGACCGCCCCACCTCCATCCTGACCCCCGACGCCGGCGCGCATTGGGACGCCGCCGGCCCGCGCTTCGGCCCCGGCGTCGCCGCCGCCGCGGTGCCGGACGATGCCGCGCTGGTCGGCCTCTGGGCCAATTTCGGCGCCGAGCTGCTGGCCACCGCCGGCCCCGGCTTCGGCCTGCCCCCGGCCGAGGTCTTCGAGGAGCCGCGCCATGCGCCCGACGCCGCGCGCCCATTCCCGGTGGTGCTGCCGGTCGCCCTCGACCCCGACCTCGCCGCCGCGGCCGAGGATGCCGCCGGCTGCGCCCGCTGCCCGCTGGCCGGCCCTGCCACCCAGACCGTCTTTGGCGAAGGCCCCGCCGCGCCGCGGCTGATGCTGATCGGCGAGCAGGCGGGCGATCAGGAGGACGTCATCGGCCGTCCCTTCGTCGGCCCGGCCGGCCAGCTGCTGGACCGCGCGCTGGAGGAGGCCGGCATCGACCGCCGCGCGGTCTGGGTGAGCAACGTGGTGAAGCATTTCAAGTTCACCTGGCAGGGGAAGCGGCGGCTGCACCAGACCCCGCAGGCGGCCGAGATCGAGGCCTGCCGGTTCTGGCTGGACGTGGAACGGGTGCGGCTGCGTCCGCCGCTTTTGGTGCTGCTGGGCGCCACCGCGGCGCGCGCGCTGCTGGGCCGGGCGGTCACGGTGGGGCGGGAGCGCGGGCGGGTGCTGCGCCTGCCCGACGGCGCGCCGGCGCTGGTGACGGTGCATCCGTCGTTTCTGCTGCGGGTGCCGGACGCGGCGGCGCAGGCGCGGGAGTATGCGGCGTTCGTTGCCGATCTGCGGGTGGCTTCGGGGTATGCGGGTTGACTTCCGCCGGCCCGGGCGTACCTCCCCGACCGGACCCATCGCCCCCGCCGGGGGCGGTCCTGTGCGGGAGCGAGCCGATGTATCCGGATGTGCAACTTCTGATCGATGGCGCCTGGACCGGGGCTGAGGGCGGGCGCAGCCTGGAGGTGGTCAACCCCGCCAGCGGCGAGGTGAACGGCACCGTCGCCCATGCCTCGCGCGCCGATCTCGACCGCGCGCTGGAGGCGGCGGAGAAGGGCTTCAAGGCGTGGCGCAAGGTCTCGGCCTATGACCGGTCGAAGCTGATGCGCCGCGCCGCCGACCTGCTGCGCGATCGCGCCGACGGGATCGCCCGGCTGATGACGCTGGAACAGGGCAAGCCGCTGGCCGAGGCGAAGGGCGAGACCCTGGCCGGGGCCGACGTGATCGACTGGTTCGCCGAGGAATCCCGCCGTGCCTATGGGCGGGTGATCCCGGCCCGCGCCGAGGGCATCTATCAGCTGGTGGTGAAGGAGCCGGTGGGGCCGGTGGCGGCGTTCACCCCGTGGAATTTCCCGATCAACCAGGTGGTGCGGAAACTCTCGGCGGCGCTGGCGGCCGGGTGCTCCATCATCGTCAAGGCGCCGGAGGAGACGCCGGCCTCGCCGGCCGAGCTGATCCGCTGCTTCGTCGATGCCGGGGTGCCGGCCGGGGTGGTGAACCTGGTGTACGGGGTGCCGGCGGAGATTTCCGAATACCTCATCCCGCATCCGGTGATCCGCAAGATCTCGTTCACCGGCTCCACCGCGGTGGGCAAGCAGCTGGCGGCGCTGGCGGGGGCGCATATGAAGCGGGTGACGATGGAACTCGGCGGACACGCGCCGGCGATCGTGTTCGATGACGCGGATGTGGAGACGGCGGTAAAGATCCTGTCGGCCAACAAGCTGCGCAATGCCGGGCAGGTGTGCATCTCGCCCACCCGGTTCCTGGTGCAGGAGGGGGTGTACGCGCAGTTCGTGGACGGGTTCACCGCGCGGCTGAAGGCGGCCAAGGTGGGCGACGGGCTGGACGCGGCGACCAGCATGGGGCCGCTGGCCAACCCGCGGCGGGTGGCGGCGATGGATGCGTTCATCGGTGATGCGGTGAAGCACGGCGCCAAGCTGCGCGCGGGCGGGGAGCGGATCGGCAACAAGGGCAATTTCTACCAGCCCACGGTGCTGACCGACGTGCCGATGGAGGCGCGCATCCAGAACGAGGAGCCGTTCGGGCCGGTGGCGGTGATCTCGCCGTTCAAGGGGTTCGACGATGTGGTGGCGGAGGCGAACCGGCTGCCGTTCGGCCTGGCCTCCTACGCCTATACGCGCTCGGCGAAGACGGCGAATGCGATCGCCGCCGCGGTGGAGGCGGGGATGATGTCGATCAACCACCACGGGCTGGCCTTGCCGGAGGTGCCGTTCGGGGGGGTGAAGGATTCCGGCTATGGGTCCGAGGGCGGGTCGGAGGCGATCGAGGCGTATCTGAACACCAAGTTCGTCTCGCAGGCGGGGTTGTAGCGGGCGCGGGCGCGCCCGGCTTGCCCGCCGCGCCCGAACCGCCTACCCAGCCGCCGCCATTCCATCCACAGGACAAGCAATGCCGATCGAGCGCACCCTTTCCATCATCAAGCCCGACGCCACCCGCCGCAACCTGACCGGGCGGGTCAACGCCATGCTCGAGGCCGCCGGGCTGCGCATCATCGCCCAGAAGCGCCTGCACCTGACCACCGCCCAGGCCGAGGCGTTCTACGCCGTCCACGCCGCCCGCCCGTTCTACCGCGACCTCGTGACCTTCATGACCTCCGGCCCGGTGGTCGCGCAGGTGCTGGAAGGGGAGAACGCGGTGGCCCGCAACCGCGAGGCGATGGGCGCCACCGACCCCGCCAAGGCCGCCCCCGGCACCATCCGCAAGGAACTGGCCGAGAGCATCGAGGCCAACTCGGTCCACGGCTCCGACAGCGCCGAGAACGCCGCGGTCGAGATCGCGTTCTTCTTCGCCGGGATCGAGATCACCGGCTGACCCGGGCCGGCACGCCGCCCCGGCCAGCGGCGGTCGGGGCGGTTTTTTGTGCGGGAATATACAACCATAGATAGTGTTCTGCTTGCTTTCGAGGTCAAGAACGTCTATATTTCGGGATAATCCCGTTTGGTCGGGACTCTGCCCGTTCCGGTGACCCTCCATGCCGATGATGGTGTTCGACCACCAACACTGCCGCTGGCGGCCGTGGCATGGCAGCCGCGCCGCCTGGCTCCGGCTGCCTCATGCGGTGGCCACCGGGCTCTGCCTGCTCGGCACCGCGACACTGCCGGCCTCGGCCCCGCTGCCGCGGCACCCGGCAGCGCCCCGCCCCGCGCCGGCGGTGGCGGCGGCGGCGGGCCCGGCGGCGGCGGGCCCGGCGGTGGCGATCTTCCTGCCCACGCCATGGGTCGGGGGGACCGACACCTCCGGCGGCGCGCCGGTTCCCGCCGGCGGGCCGATGCTGCTCGGCGGTGGCGGCGGCGGCCCAGGTGGCGGCAGCCCAGGTGGGGGCGGGCCGGCGCCGACGCCCAGCCTGCCGGTCCCGCCACCGATCATCACCGTCACCACCGCGCTGCCCCATGCTCCGCCGCGCACGCCGGTGCCCGAACCCAGCAGCGCCGCGGTGCTGGCGGTCGCCAGCCTCGCGCTGATCCTCCTGCGCCGCCATTCCGCCGCCCCACCGCCCAAGCTATAGGGGGGCATGATCCTCGATATGCACACCCATGCCGGGCATCCCACCCGGCAGGGCCCGGTCGATGCGGCCGTGCTCGCCACCATGGCCCCGGCCGGCGCTTGCGCGGTGGTCTCCGCCATCGCCGATCTGCCATTGCTGCGCCGCAACCCCACCACCCGCCGGCTGGAGCTGACGCGCGAGCCGGAGCCCGGGGAGTGCCTGGCTTCGGTTGACGCCTATCTGGCCGATTACGAGGCCGCCGGCGTGCCGATCGCGCGCACCCCCGAGGCGGTCCGCCCCGGCGCGGTGGTACTGGCCGTGGAGGGCTGCGATTTCCTCGACGGCGTGCTGGACCGGTTGGACGCGCTGGCCGCCCGCGGGGTGCGCTCGGTGCAGCTCACCCATTACCGGGTGAACGAAACCGGTGACATCCAGACTGCGCCTCCGGTGCATGGCGGTCTCACCGTGTTCGGCGCGGCTTCGGTGCGGCGGATGAACCAGGTGGGGATCATGGTCGATGTCGCGCATTGTTCGGAGGCCACCGTGCGCGGGGTGGTGGCGGCGACCGACCGGCCGATCCTGTGCACCCATTCCAACCTGCTGGAACCCGGCCACAAGGATGGCGCGCATCCGCGCTATATCTCGCGCGAGTATGCGCGGATGGTGGCGGAGACCGGCGGGGTGATCGGCGGCTGGATCGCGGTGCTGCACGAGGAAGGCCTGCCCGGCATGATCCGCCACGTCTTCCGGCTGATCGACGCGGTCGGCGTCGATCACGTGGGCATCGGCACCGATCTGCCCTCCGGCGCGCAATGGCATGGCATGGCGGATTTCACCCGCCACCCCGAAATTCCGGAGCGGCTGCGCGAAGGCGGGCTCTCCGCGGAGGAGACCGACAAGGTCTGCTCCGGCAACTGGTTGCGGGTGTTCCGGGCCGCCCGGCCATGAACGCGGAGGAGGCCGAGAAGCGCGCCGCCGCCGAGGCGGCGGTGGCGGAAGTGCGCGACGGCATGGCGGTCGGGCTCGGCACCGGGTCCACCGCGGCGCTGGCGGTGGCCGTCCTCGGGCGGAGGGTGGCGGCGGGGCTGCGCATCACCGCCATCCCGACCTCGGAGCGGACCGCGTCGCAGGCGCGCGGGCTCGGGATTCCGCTGACCGATTTCGCCGCCACCCGGCGGCTCGACCTGACCATCGACGGGGCGGATCAGATCGCCTGTCCGGGCCTCGCCCTGGTGAAAGGGCTGGGCGGGGCGCTGCTGCGGGAGAAGATCGTCGCCGCCGCCTCCGACCGGCTGATCATCATCGCCGATGCGCGCAAGCGGGTGACACTGCTGTCCGGGGTGGTACCGGTGGAGGTGGTGGCGTTCGGGATCGAGGCCACGGCGCGACGGATCGCCGCGCTGGGGGCGGAGGTGGCGCAGCGCATGGGGTCGGACGGGGCGCCCTTCGTCAGCGATGGCGGCAACCCGATCCTGGATTGCCGCTTCCCGCCGATCGCCGATCCGCCGGCGCTCGAGGCGGCGCTGCGCGGGATCGTCGGGGTGATTGCGACCGGGCTGTTCCTGGGCATGGCGCGCGAGGCGTTCGTCGCCGGTCCGGGCGGGGTGGAGCGGCTGACGACATGATACGATCGGCCTGAATGGCCGACCCTTCCGGCCATTCAGGCCGATCGTATGGCGCGCCGGGTTGGCGGGCGGCGGCGCGCGAAATGAGACTCAACCCCGGCTGGCGGGGCGGCGGCGCCCGGGTCAGGATGCCGGCAGACGCAAGCGGAGGATGCGCATGACCGAGGCCGATACCGGGCGGGAATATCCGCCGCGCCCCATCGTCGGCATCGGCGTGGTGGTGCTGAAAGGCGACCGCGTGCTGCTGATCCGCCGCGGCAAGCCGCCCAATGCCGGCAGCTGGAGCCTGCCCGGCGGCGCCCAGGAGCTGGGCGAGACGGTGGAGCAGGCCGCCCGCCGCGAGCTGCTTGAGGAGACCGGCGTCACCGCGGGCAGGCTGGAACTCCTGGCGGTGATCGACAACATCCGTCCCGATCCGGCCGGCCGGGTGCGGTACCATTACACGATCATCGATTTCGCCGCCCCCTGGGTGGACGGCGAGCCCCGCGCGGGGTCGGACGCCGGGGCGGCGGAGTGGGCGCCGGTCGATGCGCTGGAACCCTATGCGCTCTGGGACCAGGCGGTGCGAGTGATCGCCCGGGCCGCTCAGATGCTGAGGTCGAGCAGGTTGTAGTCCCGCAGCGCCGCCCGGGCCGCGTCGTCCCAGGTGAAGCTCTGCCCCTGGTGCGGGGTGTAGGCGAACGGGGTCTCGGCCGGGAAGTGCCGATGGCGCGCCGCGATCGCCCAGCCGATGGCGCGCGCCCGGGTGGCGATCCGCGCCGCGTCGTATTCCGCGCGCGCGTTGTGGACCCCGCCCGCGACCACCCCCAGCACCGAGGCGCGGCGGTGGAAGCCGAAATTGAAGGTTACTCGCCAGTCGGGCGAGGTGTTGGCAAACGAGCCATGCACGGTCTGGCGGTTGGTGATGGCGACGTCGCCGGGGGCGCACAGGATCGGCACCGCCTCGGCCAGCCGCTCCGAGCCGTTGGCGGCCACCATCGCCCGGATGTCGGCCTTGCCGCGCGCGTGCGACCCCGGCACCACCCAGACCCCGTTGGCGGCGGTGCAGCCGTAGAGCTGGGCCATGAAGTTGAACCCGTGGGTGTCGGCATCCAGCATCGGGCCGCCCCAATGGGTGAGCCCATCCTGGTGCCAGGCGACCGAGGCGCCGAGGCCGGGTTCCTTGATGAAGATCGCTTCGTTGAAGGGGACGAAATCCGCCCCGTTCACCGAAGCCGCCACCGCCAGCAGCCCGGGATGGGCGTAGAGACGGAGCGCGGCGTCGGAGAATTGCAGCGAGCCGAGGATGAGATAGACCACCTCGGGCGGGGCGTCGGCCGCGGCCCTCGGTTCGTGCATCTTCACCGGGTGCCGCCCGCCGGCGAGCGCGGTGCCACCGAACGGATCGCCGAGCGGTTTCGACCAGAACAGGGTCGGCGCCTGGTGGCCGACGCCGAGCGCAGGACGGCCATGGCGGTCGGTGGTGGCGTCGCGCCCGGTCGGCAGGCGGTCCTGGATGGCGTGGAAATCGGCCTCCAGATCGGCCAGTTCGGCCGCGCCCAGCACGCCCTCGAACACGTAGAAGCCGGCGCGGCGATAGGCGTCGAGGATGTCTGGTGCCAGGGTGCCGTCGGCGGTGAGGCGGAGCGGGCCGCGGTTGCCGAGGGCGCGGGCGCGCGCCGCGCCGTCGCGCAGATAGGCGCGCATGGCGGCATCCTCGGGGCCGTAGGTGACCTGGTCCATCGCGTCCTCCCGCATGGCGGAGACGAAGGTTCGGAGCGCCCGGGGCGCGCTGTCAATCGCGGGCGTTGACAGGGCGGCGCCGGACGTGTGCGCTGCCCCGGTGACGAGGAGGGATCGTATGTCCACATCCGCAGCGCGCCCGGTCGATGTCGTGGTGGTCGGCGCCGGGTTCGCCGGGCTCTACATGCTGCACCGGTTGCGCGGGCTTGGCCTCAGCGCGGTGGTGCTGGAGCGCGCCGGCGACGTGGGCGGCACCTGGTGGTGGAACCGCTACCCCGGTGCCCGCTGCGATGTCGAATCGATGCAGTATTCCTACAGCTTCGATCCGGCCTTGCAGCAGGACTGGCACTGGTCGGAACGCTTCGCCGGGCAGCCGGAGATCCTGGCCTATGCCGGGCACGTGGCCGACCGTTTCGACCTGCGCCGCGACATAAGGTTCGAGACCAGCGTGACGGCGGCCCGCTTCGACGCCGGCCGCGGGCGCTGGCTGGTGGAGACCGACGCCGGGGCGTGGGAGGCGCGGTTCTGCGTGATGGCCACCGGCTGTCTGTCCACCGCCAAGCTGCCGGAGATCCCGGGCATCGAGAGTTTCGCCGGAAGGCGCTTCCACACCGGCCACTGGCCGCATCATCCGGTCACTTTCGCCGGGCGGCGTGTGGGGGTGATCGGCACCGGCTCCTCGGCGATCCAGGCGATCCCGGTGATCGCCGCCGAGGCGGCGCGGGTGACGGTGTTCCAGCGCACGCCCAATTTCTCCATCCCCTCCCGCAACAAGCCGATGGATGGCGACTACGAGGGCTGGTGGAAGCGCGACTATGGCGCGCATCGGCGGCGGGCACGGATGATGCGCACCGGCATCCTCTATGAGATCAACGACAAGGGCGCGATGGAGGTGGACCCGGCCGAGCGGGAGGCGATCTACCGGCGGCGCTGGGAAGCCGGCGGCACCAGCTTCATGGGTGCCTTCGCCGATCTGATCACCAGCCAGGACTCGAACGACACCGCCGCCGAGTTCGTGCGCGGGCGCATCCGCGAGATCGTCGCCGATCCTGCCACCGCCGAGGCGCTGGCGCCGAAGGACCACCCGATCGGCACCAAGCGCATCTGCGTCGATACCGATTATTTCGCCACTTACAACCGGCCCAACGTGACGCTGGTCAATCTGCGCGCGCATCCGCTGGCGGGGATCACCGAAGCTGGCGTGCGCACCGGGGCGGGCGAGGTCACCTGTGACGATCTGGTCTTCGCCACCGGCTTCGATGCGATGACCGGGGCGCTGGCGGCGATCGACATCGCCGGGCGCGACGGGCTGCTCCTGGCCGAGGCCTGGCGGGACGGGCCGCGCACCCATCTGGGGCTGATGTCGGCCGGGTTCCCCAACATGTTCTTCATCACCGGCCCCGGCAGCCCCTCGGTGCTGTCCAACATGATGGTTTCGATCGAGCAGCATGTGGACTGGATCGCCGGTGCCCTCGGCGCGATGGCGGCGCGGCAGGCGGGCGTGATCGAACCCACCGCGGCGGCGCAGGAGGAGTGGGTGCGCCACGGGATGGAGGTGGCGAACCGCACCCTCTATCCGCGCGCGGCGAGCTGGTACATGGGCGCCAACGTGCCGGGCAAGCCGCGGGTGTTCCTGCCCTATATCGGCGGGGTCGGGGTGTATCGGGAGATCTGCGACAAGGTGGCGGCCGAGGGGTACCCGGGCTTCTCCCTGAGTCGCGCGGCATGAGCGCGCCCGCCCTGGCTGCGTCCGCCACCGCCGTGCCCGCCACCGCCGTGCCCGCCGGCCCCTGCGCAATGGTGATCTTCGGCGCCGGGGGCGACCTGACCCGGCGGCTGCTGGTCCCGGCGCTCTACAACCTCGCCCGCACCGGGCTGCTGCCCGAGCACTTCGCCCTGATCGGGGTGGACATGGCGCCGATGACGCCGGCGGAATGGGCCGGGCGGCTCAGGGCGATGCTGGAGAGCTTCATCGGCAGCCCCGGCAGCGAAAGCCGCATCGACGCGCTGGATGACGCCACCTGGCAGCGCCTGGTCGGGGCGATGGCCACCGTGCAGGGCGATCTGAACGACCAAGCAACCTACCAGCGTCTGCGCGCGGCCTTGCAGAGTGCCGCCGGCGCGCATGGCACCGGCGGCAACGCGCTGTTCTACCTCGCGGTCGCGGACCGGTTCTTCGCCCCGGTCGCCGAACAACTCGGCCGCGCCGGGCTGCTCGCGGAGCCGGACGGGCCGGACGGGCACTGGCGGCGGCTGGTGGTGGAAAAGCCGTTCGGCCACAGCCTGGAGTCCGCGCGCGATCTCAACCGCCAGCTGCGCTCCATCATGGCGGAGCGGCAGATCTACCGCATCGATCATTTCCTGGGCAAGGAGACGGTGCAGAACATTCTGGCGTTCCGCTTCGCCAACGGCATCTTCGAGCCGATCTGGAACCGCGACCGCATCGACCACGTGCAGATCACGGTAGCCGAACGGCTGGGGGTGGAGCATCGCGGCCGGTTCTACGAACCCACCGGCGCGCTGCGCGACATGGTGCCCAACCACGTCTTCCAGATCCTGGCGATGATCGCGATGGAGCCGCCGGGTGGGTTCGGCGCCGAGCGCATCCGCGACCGCAAGGCCGATGTCTTCGCGCAGCTGCGCACGCTTTCGCCCGAGGATGCGGTGCGCGGCCAGTACGGCCCCGGCGACGGCGTGGCGGGCTATCGCGCCGAGCCGGACGTGGCCGCCGACAGCGGCACCGAGACCTTCGTCGCGCTGCGCCTCGGCATCGACAACTGGCGCTGGGCCGGGGTGCCGTTCTATCTGCGCACCGGCAAGCGCATGTCGGCGCGGGCGACCGAGGTGGCGATCCGCTTCAAGCCGGCCCCCTTCGCCCCCTTCGCCGACACCGATCTGGCTGCCATGCCGCCCAATTGGCTGGTGCTGGACGTCCAGCCGGAGGAGCGGATCGCCTTGCAATTCGAGGTCAAGCGCCCCGGCCCGGCGATGGCGCTGGCCACCGCGGCGATGTCGTTCCGCTATGCCGACTGGTTCCCGCGCCTGCCCAACGTGGGCTACGAAACGCTGATCTACGACTGCATGATCGGCGATCAGACGCTGTTCCAGCGCGCCGACATGGTGGAGGAGACTTGGCGGGTGGTACAACCGGTGTTGGACGCCTGGGCGGAAGGCCCGCCGCCCCATTTTCCCAACTATGCCGCCGGGCAGGACGGGCCCGACGCGGCGCACCGGCTGCTGGCCGCCGACGGGCGCGCCTGGCGGGCGGTGCCGCAACCAGGAAAGCCGAGCCCATGACCGCCAGGGCGTTTCCCGCCGTCTTCATGCGCGGTGGCACCTCCAAAGCCATCATGTTCCATGCGCGCGATCTGCCGGATCGCGCGGCCTGGGACCCGATCTTCCTGGCCGCGATCGGCAGCCCCGATCCCTATGGGCGGCAGCTGGACGGGATGGGCGGAGGCGTGTCGTCGCTCTCCAAGGTCTGCGTGCTGGCGCCGTCGGCGCGGGATGACGCCGATATCGACTACACCTTCGCGCAGGTGCAGATCCGCGAGGCGCGAGTGGATTACGGCGGCAACTGCGGCAACATGTCCTCCGCGGTCGGGCCGTTCGCGGTCGATGAGGGGCTGGTGGCGGCGGCCGGGGAAACCGCGCGGGTCCGCATCTGGAACACCAACACGAAGAAGCTGATCCACGCGACTTTTCCGCTGACGGAGGGGCGCGCGCGCGAGGACGGCGATCTGGCGATCCCGGGGGTGGCCGGCATCGGGGCGCCGATCCGGCTGGATTTCCTCTCGCCGGGCGGAGCCACCACCGGGCGGCTGCTGCCCACCGGGCGGGTACGCGAGCGGCTGGAGGTACCGGGGCTGGGCAGGATCGAGGTCTCGCTGATCGATGCCGCCAATGCCTGCGTGTTCCTGCGCGCTGCCGATCTGGGGCTGAGCGGGACCGAACTGCCGGATGCACTGGAGGCGGACGCGGCGCTGCTCGCCCGGTTGGAGGCGATCCGCCGGGCCGGATCGGTGGCGATGGGGATTGCGCCGGACGCCGAAGCCGCCGGGCGCATCCGCGGCGTGCCGTTCATCGCCTTCGTCGCCCCGCCGGTAGCGGCCGCCACCCTGACCGGGGAGGTGCTGGCGCCGGAGGGCATCGACCTGACGGCGCGGGCAATGTCGAACGGCCAGCCGCACCGGGCGTTGCCGCTGACGATTTCGCTCTGCACGGCGGTGGCGGCGCGGATCGAGGGCAGCCTGGTGGCGGAGGCGGCACGCCCGGGCGGAACGGGGCCGATCCGGCTGGGGATGCCGTCGGGGGTGCTGACGGTGGCGGCCGAGGTGGGGCTGGATGCGGCGGGGGCGTGGGAGGCGCGGAGCGGCGGGTTCTATCGCACCGCGCGGCGGCTGTTCGACGGGCGGGTGTGGGTGA
>JAKBCO010000093.1 GCA_021807785.1 Pseudomonadota bacterium | reverse complement strand
AGCATCGGCGCGGTCGGGCTTGGTCAGCACCACCGTCTCGGCCGGCGCGATCTGTCCCGCCGCCTCGGGTTCGGCGCGCAGCTGGCCGGCGATGCGCGGCGCATCCGCGGTGGCGATGATGCCTTCCAGCCGCAGCATCCGCGCGAGCTTCGGGTTCCCCAGGATCGCCTGTGCCACCGGCAGCGGCTCGGCCAGCCCCGACAGCTCCACCAGCAGGCGGGTGAAGCGGGGCAGCGCCCCCCCGGCGCGGCGGGTGAAGAGGCGCAGCACCGCATCGTCGAAGGCGCCCGAAAGGTCGCAGCAGAGGCAGCCGTTGGCCAGGGCGACGGTCTGCCCCGGTCCGTGGCCGATCAACGCCTGATCCAGCGGGATCTCGCCGAATTCGTTGACCGCGACGGCGGTGTCGGCAAGCCGCGGGTCGGCGAGCAGGGCGTTGACCAGGGTGGTCTTGCCGCTGCCCAGAAAGCCGGCGAGCAGCACGACCGGGATGCGCGCCCGGGCCTCGGCCTCGGCGGGAAACATCCGGTCCCTACTCGGCGGCGCGGGCCACCTGGATCGCGTTGGGACCGAAGCGCTCCCGGTAGGGATCGGTATCGATCTCCTCGAGTTCGATTCGCCCCGCCAAGACGTCGCGCTTCCATTGCTGATGGGCGGGTTCGGCGGCGTGGAACTCCGGCATCACCTCGGCGGCGAAGAGTTCCAGGCTTTCGCAGATATGTTCGTGGCTGTTGCGTCCGGCCTGGTTGAGCAGGATGATCTGATCGACATTCGAGGTGGCGAAGCGGCGCAGCTTGCGGCGCAGGGTTTCCGGCGAACCGACCAACCCGCCGGAGAGGGCGCGCGCCGCGGCGTCCGGATTGGCGCGCTTCCAGGCGTTGTACTCGTCCCACAGGTTGACGGTGCCGGGCTTCGCCCGCTCCCGCCCCTGGGCGGCGCCGTAATAGCGCAGCGCGAACTGGAAGAACGTCACCCCGTCGGCGCGGCGGCGCGCCTCCTCGTCGGTGGGGGCGCACATGAAATAGCTCACCAGGGCGATGTTGGGGTTGGTCGCGTGCTCGGTCAGCAGGGCGCGGCGTTTGACGAAGCTGTTGTAATAGGCATGAACCCAGGCATGGGCGGCCTCGGCCGAGAGGAACTGGAAGCCGAGCGCGCCCATGCCGCGCCGGCCCGCCATCTCGATCGTTTCCAGCTGCGAGCAGGCCACCCAGAGCGGCGGATGCGGGCGCTGGAGCGGCTTGGGCAGCACGTTGCGCAGCGGGAAGTCGAAATAGGGGCCGTGATATTCCCAGCCCTCGCGGGTGAACATCGGCAGGATGCAGCGCACCGCGTCCTCCCACACCGCGCGCTTGTCTTCCATGGCGCGGGCGAAGCCACCGAGCTCGGTGACGGATGCGCCCTCGCCGATGCCGAATTCGACCCGCCCGTTGCTGACCAGATCGAGGCAGGCGATGCGTTCGGCGACCCGGGCCGGATGGTTGGTGGTGAGCTGCACGATGCCGTGACCGAGGCGGATGCGCTGGGTGCGCTGGCTGGCGGCGGCGAGGAACACTTCGGGCGCGGGGGAGTGGGAGTATTCCTCGAGGAAGTGATGCTCGACCTCCCAGGCGGTGTCGTAGCCGAGCCGGTCGGCGAGTTCCACCTGATCGAGCGCGTGCTGATAGAGCCGATGCTCGTCATCGGCCGCCCAGGGGCGGGGCAGCTGGAGCTCGTAGAAAATGCCGAATTTCATCGCGCTTCCTCGTCTGGACCGGAGCTTGCTACCGGACGGTAGCGGAGGGCGGAGGGGGCGACAATGCCGCGGTCCCTCCGCATCGGCGCCATGCTGATGCCGCATTCGTGGGGTCTTCTCAATGCTGCCCTCGCCGCAAGATGGAGGATGTCCGATGCTCCCGCCGCCCGATGCCGAAGCCGAGCTCGACCGCCTGCTGAACGATCCCGCGACGCCGATGGAGGCGGAGCGGGTCTGGTCGCTGCTGGCCGAGCTGGCGGCGCGCGAGCACTGGGGCGCGGCGCTGACGGTGCCCGCGCCGCGCTACCCGGCGTAGCGCGCCCCGATCAGGAACTCCCGATTTCCCTCCGGCCCGGTGATCGGACTCGCTTCCACCCCGATCACCGCCCAGCCCGGCAGCCCCGCCCACCAGTCGCGCACCCGCGCGCACACCGATTCGTGAACCGCCGGGTCGCGCACCACGCCGCCCTTGGCCGCCGCCCGTCCGGCCTCGAACTGCGGCTTGATTAGCGCGACCGCCCAGGCGCCCGGCGCGCAGAGCGAAAGCGACGCCGGCAGCAAGGTGGCGAGGCCAATGAAGCTCGCATCGCACACCAGCGCCCCGAACCCCGCCCCGCCCACCATGGCGGCATCCAGGTAGCGGGCGTTGGTGCGCTCATGCACCACCACCCGCGGGTCCTGGCGCAGCGTCCAGGCCAGTTGGCCGTGGCCCACATCCACCGCGTGAACTTCCGCCGCGCCCTGCGCCAACAGCACGTCGGTGAAGCCGCCGGTGGAGGCGCCGATATCCAGGCAGCGCCGCCCCGCCGGCGACAGGCCGAAGGCGGCCAGCCCATGCGCCAGCTTGATTCCGCCGCGGGAGACCCAGGGGTGGTCGGGGCCGCTCACCGCCAAGGCGGCATCGCCGGGGAGCACCTCGCCGGGCTTGGTCACCGGCCGGCCGGCGGCACTCACCCGGCCGGCCATCACCAGCGCCTGGGCCCGCGCCCGCGACGGCGCGAGGCCGCGCGCCACCAGCAGCAGGTCCACCCGCTGCCGAGCGGCCTCAGGGGGTCGCGGCATCGGCGGCGCCCACCAGCCCGCGGGCGAAGTCGGCGGCGACGAACGGGCGCAGGTCGCCGGCGCGCTCGCCCACGCCGACGGCGTGGACCGGCAGGCCGAAGCTCTCGGCCAGCGCCACCACGATGCCGCCGCGCGCGCTGCCGTCGAGCTTGGTCACGATCAGCCCGGAGACGTCCACCATCTCTTTGAAGATCTTCACCTGCTGGATCGCGTTCTGGCCGGTGGTGGCGTCCAGTACCAGCAGGGTGGAGTGCGGCGCGTCCGGGTCCTGCTTGCGGATGACGCGGATGATCTTGGTCAATTCCGCCATCAGGGCGGATTTGTTGTGCAGCCGCCCGGCGGTGTCGATCAGCAGCACATCCGCGCCCTCGGCGCGGGCCCGGGCGATGGCGTCGAAGGCGAGGCCGGCGGGGTCCGCCTCGGGCGGGCCGGAGACCACCGGGCATTGGGCACGCTCGCCCCACACCTGCAATTGCTCCACCGCGGCGGCGCGGAAGGTATCGCCGGCGACCAGCATCGGCCGGTGGCCCTCGGCGCGCCAGAGCTCGGCGAGCTTGCCGATGGTGGTGGTCTTGCCGGTGCCGTTCACGCCGACCACCAAGACCACATGCGGCGCACGCGCCGGGTCGGGCCGCAGCGGGCTGGCGACGGGTTCCAGGATGGCCGCGATCTCGGTGGCGAGCGCCTCGCGGATCTCGGGGTCGGTGACTTCGCGCCCGAAGCGGGTGCGGCGGAAGGCGGCGATCACCCGCGCCGCTGCCTCGGTTCCCAGATCCGCCGCGATCAGCAGCTCTTCGAGCTCGTCGAGCGCGGCCTGATCCAGCCGCCGGCGGGTGAAGGCGGCGCTGATCCCCCCGCCCAGCTTCTGGGTGCTGCGCGAAAGCCCTTCCTTGAGGCGGGAGAAGAAGCTGCCGAGTGCCATCGCTGCGTCCTAGATCGGGGTCGCGCTCACGCCAGCCTCATCCGTCGCCGTCACCCGGGCAGCGATCACCTGGCCTGGCGTGGCCGGCGCGGTGAGCCGCACTGGGGCGAAATGCTCGCTGTGACCCGCCTCCGCGGTTTCAGCCAGCACGGCGATGCGGCTCCCGGCCATGGCGGCGAAGAAGGCCGGGGCGGCGGCCAGGGCGCGCAGCGCGGCGGCGCGGGCGCGGCGGGTCGCCACCGGCACCACTGGCATCCGCGCCGCCGGGGTGCCGGGGCGCTCGCTGTAG
This sequence comes from Pseudomonadota bacterium, assembly GCA_021807785.1. Classification (GTDB taxonomy): domain Bacteria; phylum Pseudomonadota; class Alphaproteobacteria; order Acetobacterales; family Acetobacteraceae; genus JAJZVS01. The sequence goes on along the minus strand of JAKBCO010000093.1, from coordinate 7,764 downwards.
GGGAAGACGTGCAGATAGGGCAGCGCGGCGGCCGCGAGGAAGTCCCGCGTCTCGGCGAACAGGGCGTCGGTCTCGGTCGGGAAGCCGGCGATCAGATCGGCGCCGATGGCGATGCCGGGGCGCAGGTCGCGGGCGCGGGCGATTACGCCGACGGCGTCGCGCGCCCCGTGCCGCCGCTTCATGCGCTTCAGGATCAAATCGCTGCCGGCTTGCAGCGACAGGTGCAGATGCGGCATCACCCGCGGCTCCTCGGCCAGCAGCCGCCAGAGCGCGGGATCGATCGCCGCGGGGTCGAGCGAGGAAAAGCGCAGCCGGGGCAGGTCCGGCAGGGCGGCGAGCAGTTGGCGCGCGAGGTCGCCGAGGCGCGGCCCGCCCGGGTGGTCGGCCCCGTAGCTCGCGATATCCACCCCGGTCAGCACCAGCTCGCGGAAGCCGGCGTCCAACAGGCTGCGCGCCTGGGCCAACACTTCGGCCGGTGGGACCGAGCGGTTCGGCCCGCGTCCGAACGGGATGGCGCAAAAGGTGCAGCGGTGGTCGCAGCCCTGCTGGACCTGCACGAAGGCCCGCGCGCGGCCGGCGAATTCGGTGACCGGCCGGGCCGGGGCGGCGGGCGCGGTCATGATGTCGGCGACCGCGTCGGCCTCGCCGGCCCAGGAGTCGGGGCGCAGCTTTTCGGCATTGCCCAGCACCCGGGTCACGCCTTCCAGGGCCCGCCAGGCGGCGGGGTCGCGCTGCACCGCGCAGCCGGTGAGCACGATCGGCCGCCCCGGTCGGGCTCGGGCGGCACGGCGGATCGCCTGACGGGCCTGGCGTTCGGCCTCGGCGGTCACCGCGCAGGTATTCACCACCAGCAGGTCGGGACGGGCGGCGGTGAGGCCGCGTATCACCTCGGACTCATAGGCGTTGAGGCGGCAGCCGAAGGTGAGGATCTCGGCGCTCATGGCAGGGCGATCTCGCCCTCGAAGGCGATCGCGGCGGGGCCGGTCATGCGCACATGGCCATCGGCACCCCAGGCGATCTCCAGCACCCCGCCGTCCAGGACCACCTGCGCCGCCCGGCCGGTGAGGCCGCGGCGATGGGCGTTCACCAGTGCCGCGCAAGCGCCCGACCCGCAGGCGAGGGTGAGGCCGGCCCCGCGTTCCCAGACCCGGAGGCGCAGCCGATCCGGCCCCAGCACCTGTGCGACGCCGATATTGGCGCGCTCGGGGAAGATCGGGTCGTGTTCGAGCCGAGGCCCCAGGGTTTCGAGCGGGATCGCGGCGAGGTCGGGCACGAAGAAGGTGGCGTGCGGGTTGCCCATGCTGGCCGCGGCCGGGCCGGCGAGGGGGCCGGCCGCAAGCGGCAGGTGTTGCGTGTCGGCCGCGATGGCGAGGGGGATCTGGTTCCATTCCAACCGCGGGGCGCCCATATCGACGCTGAAGTGCCCGTTCGGGAGGGCCTCGGCGGCGAGATCGCCGGCGATGGTGCGGATGGTGAAATGCGACCGCCCGGTCTCGGTGGCGAGCAGCAGGGCAACGCAGCGGGTGGCGTTGCCGCAGGCGCCGGCCTCCGATCCGTCGGGGTTGAGGATGCGCATGGCGACATCCGCGCCGGCGGCGGGGCCGAGGGCGATCACCTGATCGCAGCCCACGCCGAGCCGGCGGTCGGCCAGCGCCGCCGCCCGCGAGGGGGTCAGGCCGAGCGGGGCGGCGCGTTCGTCAAGCACGACGAAATCGTTCCCGCAGCCCTGCATCTTGGTGAAGCGTGCGCGCATGGGGGCATATATCGACCCCGGCGCGATCAAGGAAACCCCCAGGGCGCGCAGGGCTGCAAACCGGCCCTTCCCCGCCGTTTCCTGGTTCGGCTGGGCGGCGATTCCTCGTCCTGGCCTGAACCACCGCGGGGCGCAGCGGCCTTGACGCCGACGAGCACGGCACCAGGCTCGGGCAGGTCGGACGCCGAGCCCCCGCGATCACGCCGCTCCGCGCCGCCGCCCCGGCGGCACCAGCCACAGCAGCGCGAGCGCGTACACCAGCACCAGCACGTAGAGCGCCGCGAACACCCAGAGCGGCAGCGGCCAGTAGATCAGCCGATCGATCGCCCCTGCGATCAGCGGCTGCCCGCCGGCCCGGCCGGCCAGCCGGTCCTGCCACAGGGTCAGGAAGCAGGCGCGCCCGGCCAGCGCCTGCCCCGCCACCACGACCAGCGCCAGGACGTGCAGCCATCGCCACCAGCCGATGCGCACGAATGCCCAGCCGCGCCAGGCGCCCAACGGCACCGCGGCGAGCCCGAAGAGGTTGAAGCCGATCACCACCAGGTGCAGCGCCAGGACCAGCGCCGCCGCGGTCATTCGATCGGCACGAAGATGGAATGCCGCAGCGTCCCGCCTACCGATTGCGACAGATGGCCCTTGCCGGTGGTGTCCTCGACCAGGATCACCTCGCCCGCGCCGATGATCCGGGATTCTCCGTCCGAGGCGGTGAGCCGCACGCCGGCATCGAGATTGATGATGTATTGCCGTCGCGGCGCCGGGTGCCAGTCGAGGTCATACTCGGCCGCGGTTTCGCGGAAGATGATGCCGGCGGCCGGCAGCCGCGCCGACAGGCGGGAGGCGTTGCGGGTTTCGACCCATTCCACGTCGATGTCGCGGAAATGACTCTCGCCGGCGGCATCGGTATAGAGGTTGTGAATGCGCATCGGGGCCTCCCGGGTTTCGCGGCAGGGTCGGGCAGGGGGCGGCTCCGGTCAATCCCGCTTCCGGCCCTGCTCTTGCCCGGTTTTCCTCAACCGGCTAAAGCCCGCCGCCACGGCCGCCGGCCGGCCGGCAGGCCGGGCGGCGGGCGTGGTGGAATGGCAGACACGCCGGATTTAGGTTCCGGTGGCGCAAGCCGTGGGGGTTCGAATCCCCCCGCCCGCACCAACCGCCCCCACCTGACCAAACCCGACCCCATCGCAGACAGAGAGCAGCGAATCCGATGCAGGTGACCGAGACCCTGGCCGACGGCCTCAAGCGCGCTTTTACCGTCGTGCTGCCGGATTCCGAGCTGGAGCCGCGCCGCGCCGCCCGTTTCGCCGAGCTCGGCCGCACCATCCAGCTGCCCGGCTTCCGCCCCGGCAAGGTGCCGATGACGGTGCTGCGCCAGCGCTTCGGCACCGCCGTGGTCGAGGAAGCCCTCGAGGAGGCGGTCAACGAATCCACCCGCACCCTGCTCGCCGACCGCAACCTGCGCCCGGCGATCCAGCCGAAGATCGATTTCGTCTCCAAGGCGCCGCCGCAGGACGTGGAGTTCACCCTGGAACTGGAAGTGCTGCCGGAGATCGCGCTGCCCGATTTCGCCGCCATCGCACTTACCCGCCAGAAGGCCGAGGTGCCCGAGCCGGCGATCGACGAGCAGATCGAGGCGCTGCGCCAGCGCAACCGCAAGCTGATCCCTCTGACCGAGGAGGAGCTTGCTGGCCGGGGCGCTGCCCAGGGTGAGGTGGTCACGCTGGATTACGAGGGTAGCATCGACGGCACCCCGTTCGAGGGCGGCAAGGCGACCGACGCCGAGGTGGAAGTGGGCGGACCCGGGTATATCGAGGGGTTCTCGCAGGGCATCGAAGGCATCCGTCCGGGCGAGACCCGGGTGCTGGATGCCCAGTTCCCCGAGGGCTACGGGGTCACCGCGCTCTCGGGCAAGGCGGCGAAATTCACCGTCACCGCCAAGCGCATCCAGCGCGCGGAGGTGCCGGAGCTCACGGCGCTGGCCGAACAGCTGGCATTCGATTCGGCCGACGAGCTGCGTGAGATGTTCCGCCGCCGCCTGCAGGGCGAATATGACGGGCTGGCGCGGCAGAAGCTGAAGCGAGCGTTGTTGGACCGGCTGGCGGATCTGGCCGATTTCCCGCTGCCGCCGGCGCTGGCGGAGGCCGAGTTCACCCAGATCTGGGCCCGGGTGGAGGCCGACCGCAACGCGGGCAACGCCGATGCCGACGATGCCGGCAAGGACGAGGAGACCCTGCGCGCCGAATACCGCGCCATCGCCGAACGCCGGGTGCGTCTGGGGCTGCTGCTGGCCGAGGCCGGGCGGACTCACAACATCACCGTGGCCCCGGAGGAGATCACCCGCGCCATGCGGGCCGAGGCCGCCCGCTACCCCGGTCAGGCGGCGCAGGTGCTGGAGTTCTACCGCCGCAACCCGCAGGCGGGGGAATATCTGCGCGGCCCGATCTTCGAGGACAAGGTGGTCGATTTCGTCCTGGAACTCGCCAGGATCACCGACGAGACGGTGAGCGTCGAAGCCCTGACCGAAGTCCCGCCGCCGCCGGTGGCGGCCTGAGCGGGATCTGCCCCGGATTGCGCCGCCCCGCCCGCGTCCTATCTCTGTCTCTTCGCTCCACCGGCCGAAGGTGCCCGCCATGAGGGATCGCGATCCCGCCGAGTTCTACGCCAACACCCTGGTCCCGATGGTGGTCGAGCAGACCGCCCGCGGGGAACGGGCGTTCGATATCTATTCCCGCCTGCTCAAGGAGCGCATCGTCTTCCTGACCGGGGCGGTCTTCGACGAGGTGAGCAGCCTCGTCTGCGCTCAGCTGCTGTTCCTGGAATCCGAGAACCCGAGCAAGGATATCTCGTTCTACATCAACAGCCCGGGCGGGGTGGTCTCGGCCGGCCTCGCGATCTACGACACCATGCAGTATATCCGCAGCCCGGTGAGCACGGTCTGCATCGGCATGGCGGCCTCGATGGGAAGCCTGCTGCTGACCGCCGGGGCCAAGGGCAAGCGCTTCGCCCTGCCCAATGCCCGCATCATGGTCCATCAGCCCTCCGGCGGCGCTCAGGGCCAAGCCACCGACATCGAGATCCAGGCCCGCGAGATCCTCAGCCTGCGCAAGCGGCTGAACGAGATTTACGTACGCCACACCGGCCAGCCGATCGAGGCGATCGAGCGCAAGCTCGAGCGCGACAGCTACATGTCGGCGGAGGAGGCGCAGGAGTTCGGCCTGGTGGATCAGGTGGTGGAAAACCGTCCGCTGCCCGACCCCGAGGCGGCCAAATCCTGACCCGGCGCGGCACCACGCTTGCGGCCTCCGCGCGCCGGGCGCAATCTCCGCCCGGGGGACGGGGGGAGAGGCGGTGCGCGCCGCGGCCCGGTTCTTGTCGGGTCCGGCCGCCCGGGTTAAGAGTGACGATTGGCCCCGGGCGAACGGGGCAGGAGCGGTCATGAGCAAGTCCGGCGACTCGAAGAACACCCTCTACTGCTCGTTCTGCGGCAAGTCGCAGCACGAGGTCCGCAAGCTCATCGCCGGCCCGACGGTGTTCATCTGCGATGAATGCGTCGAGCTCTGCATGGATATCATCCGCGAGGAGCACAAGACCCATCTGGTCAAGTCACGCGACGGGGTGCCGACCCCGCGCGAGATCTGCAAGGTGCTGGACGACTACGTGATCGGCCAGGACCATGCCAAAAAGGTCCTCTCAGTCGCAGTCCATAACCACTACAAGCGGCTGGCGCACGGGGCGAAGAACAACGACGTCGAGATCGCCAAGTCCAACATCCTCCTGCTCGGCCCCACCGGCTCGGGCAAGACGCTGCTGGCGCAGACCCTGGCGCGCATCATCGATGTCCCGTTCACCATGGCCGACGCCACCACTCTGACCGAGGCCGGTTATGTGGGCGAGGATGTCGAGAACATCATCCTCAAGCTGCTGCAAGCCTCCGACTATAATGTCGAGCGGGCGCAGCGCGGCATCGTCTATATCGACGAGGTCGACAAGATCAGCCGCAAGTCGGACAACCCCTCCATCACCCGGGACGTGTCCGGGGAGGGCGTGCAGCAGGCCCTGCTCAAGATCATGGAAGGCACCGTGGCCTCGGTGCCGCCGCAGGGCGGGCGCAAGCACCCGCAGCAGGAGTTCCTGCAGGTCGATACCACCAACATCCTGTTCGTCTGCGGTGGCGCCTTTTCGGGGCTGGAGCGGATCATCGGCGCCCGCGGCAAGGGCTCGGGCATCGGCTTCGGCTCCGAGGTCCACGCCCCGGACGAACGGCGCATGGGCGAGGTGCTGCGCGAGGTCGAGCCCGAGGATCTCCTGAAATTCGGCCTGATCCCGGAGTTCATCGGCCGCCTGCCGGTGGTCGCCACCCTCGACGACCTGGACGAGAAGGCGCTGGTCGAGATCCTGACCAAGCCCAAGAACGCCCTGGTCAAGCAGTATGGCCGCCTCTTCGAGATGGAGGGGGTGAAGCTCTCCTTCACCGACGACGCCCTGAAATCGGTCGCCACCCGTGCGATCGCGCGCAAGACGGGCGCCCGTGGGCTGCGCTCGATCATGGAGCAGATCCTGCTCGGCACCATGTTCGACTTGCCCGGGCTGGATGGGGTCGAGGAAGTGGTCATCAATCGCGAAGTGGCGGAATCCCGGGCCAATCCGCTGTTCCTCTACGGCAAGGAGCGGGCCGAGGGCGGCGCCTGACCCGCCGCCCCGGCTGTCCCGCGCGGTGGTCGCGGCCGGGGACCTTGTTCCGGCGCGGTTCCCCCCGATATGCTGCCATCAGCCGGGGCGCAGCCCCATCCCGAAGGGCCCGCTCCGTGCCACGCCTGGGCGGCGCGGGTCCTGACTGTCCTGAAGGAGGTCCCTGATGGCCGAAGACACCCCTCGCCCGCCCACCGCCGTGCTGGCCGTCTTGCCGCTGCGCGACATCGTCGTCTTCCCGCACATGATCGTGCCGCTCTTCGTGGGGCGGGAGAAATCGGTCCGCGCGCTGGAAGCGGTGATGCGGGAAGACAAGCAGATCCTGCTGGTGGCCCAGAAGAATGCCACCCAGGACGATCCGTCGGCCGATGATATCTACCGGGTCGGCACCGTCTCCACTATCCTCCAGCTGCTGAAACTTCCGGACGGCACTGTGAAGGTGCTGGTGGAGGGCAGCGCGCGCGCGCGCATCACCCGGTTCAAGGAGACCGAATCCTATTTCGAGGCGGATGTCGAAGCCCTTCCCGACGTCCCGGCCGAGGGCAAGGAGATGGAGGCGCTGGGCCGCAGCGTGGTCTCGCAGTTCGAGCAGTATATCAAGCTCAACAAGAAGATCGCGCCGGAAGTCCTGGTGAGCCTCAACCAGATCGACGACCCGAGCAAGCTCGCCGACACGGTGGCCGCGCATCTCAATCTCAAGATCGCCGAGAAGCAGGAGATCCTGGAAGCCACCAAGGTCAGCGAACGCCTCGAGCGGGTGTTCGGCCACATGGAATCCGAGATCGGCGTGATGCAGGTGGAAAAGCGCATCCGCAACCGCGTCAAGCGGCAGATGGAGAAAACCCAGCGCGAATACTACCTCAACGAGCAGCTGAAGGCGATCCAGAAGGAGCTGGGCGAGGGCGAGGACGGCAAGGACGAAACTGCCGAGATCGAAGCCAAGATCAAGAAGACCCATTTCTCCAAGGAAGCCCGCGAGAAGGCGATGGCGGAGCTGCGCAAGCTCAAGACCATGTCGCCGATGAGCGCGGAAGCGACCGTGGTGCGCAACTACCTCGACTGGATGCTGTCGATCCCTTGGAAGAAGCGCTCCAAGATCCGCAATGACGTGATCGCGGCGGAGGAGGTGCTCGACGCCGATCATTATGGGCTGGAGAAGGTCAAGGAGCGCATCCTCGAATATCTCGCGGTGCAGGCGCGCAGCCCGAAGCTGCGCGGGCCGATCCTGTGCCTGGTCGGCCCGCCCGGTGTCGGCAAGACCTCGCTCGGCAAGTCGATCGCCAAGGCGACGGGGCGCAACTTCGTTCGCATGTCGTTGGGCGGCGTGC
>JAKBCO010000335.1 GCA_021807785.1 Pseudomonadota bacterium | reverse complement strand
GCGCATCCAGGCGGGGATGCGCGGGGTCAGCGCGGTATCGCCGGCGCGGAGGGGGGTGTCCAGCGCGTCCAGCCGCAGCACCGCGAGGCCCAGCCCGTCCCGGGCGGAGCGTAGCGCACCCACCGGCGCCCCGTCCGGCGCATCGGCACGGCGGATCTCGGTGCCCGGCGGCGGGGCCGGCCCGTCCAGCGTCACCGGCACCAGCCGGCGCTTGACGAGGCCGCGATAGCGCGTGCGCGCGGTCAGTTCCTGGCCCATGTAGCAGCCCTTGGTCCAGGACACGCCGCCGAGCTCGTCGAACCCGGCCTCCAGCAGCAGCGAGCGCTCGGGTTCCAGATCCCGCGCGCCGTCGGGCAGGCCCAGCGCCAGCCGGTGGCGGTCCCACTCCTCGGCGGTAGCAGTGGCGGGCAGCGGGACGGGCGAGAGGATGCGCCAGCCGGCCGCGGCCAGGCGCGGGTCGGGGGCGGCGATCGCCGCCGGCGGCAGGGCGGGGGGCGCGCCCCAGGCGGCATACACGGCCAGATCGGCGCGCGCCGCCAGGGTGACGGCGGCGCGCAGCCGGTAGCGGGACAGGCGCGCGAGCAGACCGGCGGCGTCCGCCGCCGCCACGTCCAGCAGCAATACGTCCGGGGTGGCGAGGATGAAGAAATCGGCGAGGTATCTGCCCTGCGCCGTCAGCAGCGCCGCCCAGACCGCGCGCCCGGGGGCGGCCTCGGTCACGTCGTTGGACACCAGGCCTTGCAGGAAGGCCACCCGGTCGGCGCCGGCGACGGCGATCACCGCGCGGTCGGGCAGGGGGGTGAGCGGCGTCATGGAAGGGGCCGGATTACCGGGCGTCGAGAACTTGGGGGGGAGGGGTGCTCATTCCCGATACGTGCCTTGAACATGGTCTCCCTCATCCTTGCGATCCCTCCGTTGCGGTCCGTGTGATCCGGCTGGAGGCGGATGTGGGTGGGTCGCGGCAGGATATGAAGCCTCTGCTGACCGGCATGGCGCGAATTGAGGCCGGGCTGCCGGTGCCGCACCGGGAATTTGTGAAAGAAGGCGTGTCAGCCGCCGCTGCCGCCTGAAAACCCGGGCGATGACAATGGGCGTTCTTTCCCAGGTTCGATTGCTTTTCACCCTTTGACCTGTTCCGGGACCGCCGGGAATGCCCCGGCGGCCTCGATCGCCCGCGCCCCGCGCAGCACCAGATCGTCCCGATACCGCGCCGCCGCCAGCTGCACCGACCCCGGCAGCCCGTCCGCCCGCAGTCCCAGCGGCACGGTGATCGCCGGCTGGCGCGACAGGTTGAAGGCGAAGGTCCACGGCGCCCAGTCCGACCAGAGCGCCGCCACCGGGTCGGCGGCCTGCACGCCGGCCTCCGGCGGGCCGGCCGGCACGGTGGGGCACAGCAGCAGATCGAACCGCACCGCCAGCAGCCCCAGCGCGTGGCCGGTTTCGGCCCGCAGCGCGTCGGCTTCCAGGATGTCGTCCGGGGTCAGGCCGGCGGCCTGCTCGGCCACCACCAGCAGGCCGGGGTCCAGCAGCGTCCGCTGCTCGGGCGGGAAGCCGCGTACCAGCCGCGCCAGCGCCGCCGCCCACAGGCGCGAGAACGCCAGCCGCGTGTCCGGCACGGCGGCGGTATCGGCCGGCACCACCTCCGCCCCCGCCTCGGCCAGGATCGCCGCCGCCCGTTCCACCGCGGCGATGCCATCGGCGTCCAACGGCGCGTCGAACCCGGGGCGAGCGATCACGCCGACGCGCAGCCCCGCCACCCCGGCCTCGATCCCGTCGCGCCAGTCCCGCGCGTCATCGGGCAGGCAGAACGGATCACGTGGGTCGAAGCGGCCCATCGCCCCCAGCATCAGCGCCGCGTCGCGGACGCTGCGGGTCATCGGCCCGGCGCAGCTGACCGCGGCGAAGGCTCCGGCCGGCCATTGCGGTACCCGCCCGTAGCTCGGCTTCAGCCCGACCAGCCCGCACCAGGCGGCGGGTATCCGGATGGAGCCGCCGGCATCGGTGCCGATATGCAGCGGTCCGAACCCCGCCGCCCCGGCTGCTCCGGCGCCGGAGGACGATCCGCCCGGCGTGCGCGCGGGGTTCCACGGATTGCGGGTGATCCCATGCAGCGGGCAGTCGCCCGGGGATTTCCAGCCGAACTCGGTGGTGGCGGTCTTGCCCAGCACGATCGCTCCGGCGGCTTTCAGCCCCATGACCATCGGCGCATCCGCCGCGGCCGGAGTGACGGCGGTGAGGCGGGAGCCGCGGCGGGTCGGGAACCCGGCCACATCCACCAGGTCCTTCACCGTCACCGGCACCCCGTCCAGCGGCCCGATCGGCCGCCCGGCCCGCCAGCGCGCCGTGCTCTCCGCCGCCGCCTGCGGTGCGCGCGGGTCGAGCAGCACCATCGCGTTCAAGGCCGGGTTGCGCGCGGCGATGCGCGCCAGCACCGCTTCCAGCACCGCGGACGGCGTGGTCTCGCCGGCGGCAAAGGCAGCCAGCATGTCCTCGGCGGAAAGTGTCGCAAGATCGTCCATCGAGGTTTCCCAGGGCGCGGTTCCGGCGCAGCATGGCTCGCGCAACGCGCGGAGGAAACCCGTCATGGCGCATCCCGACGGCGAACCCTGGCAATGGCAGGAGACGACCTGGCGGCGCATCACCGCCCGCGCCCGCGCCGGGCGCAGCCTGCGCCCTGCCGCCTG